>JAYVXJ010000176.1:0-7578 GCA_043785285.1 Chitinophagaceae bacterium | reverse complement strand
CGGAAGCGGTGGCGGCGGCCCGGGTGAAAGCGAAAAAACACATGCCTGAATTATTGGCATTTAATGATTAACCCGGAAGCTATCCGAAATCCTGAATTTTAATCATGGTTAATTTTATTAAGATAAATTTTATATTTTTTATTTTTATCACGACTTCATTATGTCCGGACGCCGATAAAAGTAGAAAGGTTTTGCGGGACTGCGGTGTTCCGAATGTTCCGGATATGGCCGGGCAGCAGGACTTTGCCGGTCTTACCGGATCCTGGCAATTGCTGGCAGACGATTACCTGGTTGAAAAAAAGGAGCATATTAAACGCACATACCACCCGTTTACAAAATACGCAGGAAATCCTTTAATTGTTGCCGATAAACCCTGGGAAGGCCGGATGGCTTATTTGTTTGGAACGGTGTTGCCCAATGAAAAAGAAAAAGGTTACCGGATCTGGTACCAGTCGTGGGGAGGAGAATACGCTGATTTATATGCAAGAAGCAAGGATGGGTTGACCTGGGAAAAACCCGGGCTCGGCATCATTGACTATAAGGGCTCAAAAGCCAATAATATTTTTCTCCGGCGCACCAGGGAGGATGTTTTACCACAGGTCATTTATACTCCCTGGGAAAAAGATTCAAACCGCAGGTACAAACTGATGAATTATGATTATGGCCGCACGAAGCCCGGTCATTTAGTGAGTGGTTTTTGGGGCGCCTATTCTCCGGATGGCATTCACTGGACGGATGTGTTGCAGAATCCGGTTCTTAAGGATCCCGGAGATGTGGGCAATTTTGTGTGGGACGCGCACACCCACCGTTATATCGGTTACCCGAAGATATTTGCGTCCGTCCGGGGTTTCAACCGCCGATGTGTTGGATTTACGGCAACTAAGGATTTTGAGCACTGGCCCTCCACCCAGCTTATTCTTGCGCCGGATGAAACGGATGATCGTTGGGTATCCCGTAAGAATCAGCGGACCGAGTTTTACGGATTGAGCGGTTTTCCTTACGAATCCGGATACATTGGTTTTCTCTGGATATTCCGTATTACGGATGGTAATAACGACGGACCGATTGATGTTGAACTGGTGAGCAGCCGGGATGGGATCAAATGGATCCGGGAGGAAACACTGAACGGCGAACGCAGGCCAATTTTACCGGCAGGGCCGAAGGGCGCCTGGGATCAGGGAATGATTTTTACGCCGAACCATCCGCTGATTGAAAACAAAATCATCAAACTTTGGTATGGAGGGGTGGGGGCAACGCATGACGCTCCCGGCGACTCAGCCCGGGCGGGCATTGGCCTGGCAACCCTGCGAAAGGATGGGTTTGTTTCACTGGATGCAGGCGCGTCCTTTGGCATTGTTACCAGTAAGCCACTGAAAAACCTTCATGGTTTGCTGCGTGTAAATGCAAACGCAGGTTCCGGTTCGCTGAAAGTGGAAGTACTGACAGAAAACGGACGAGTGATACCTGGTTTTTGTGGCAAGGAGTGTAAGGCCATCCATAGCGATGGAACAGATCTTCCTGTTAGCTGGAAGCATCATCAACATTTACCTGATTCGCGGGGTGCGCTCCGCCTGCGGTTCATTCTGCAAAACGCCGAACTCTATTCATTCATGGGCGGTGAGGGTGTCGACCTCTTTCATCCGGGAAAGAACAAAATAATAAACCTAAAAGATGAACCATAATACCGTTGTCATCCTCGGTGCCGGAGTTACCGGGCTCAGCACCGCCTACCACCTGGCCCGCAAAGGTTTTGGCAAAGTGATTGTGCTGGACAAAGGGCCGGTGGGTGATGGCTCAAGCAGCAGGGCCGCCGGTATCATTACCGGATTATTATGGAGCGAGACCGGCGTGCTCGCGCGTAAGATCAGTCTTCAGCTTTTCCGGGAGCTTTCGGAGGACCTGGCGGGTTACCGGTTTCAGGCTGTCGGCGCCCTGAACCTTTTTGACCCACTGTCCTGGAAGGAGCGTGAGAAATTATTGCCCCTCTATGATCGCTGTAATGTCCCTTATGAAATATTGGATGCGGATGAAATGCGCAGACGCTGGCCGGACCTTTATCCGCGTGAAGATTTCATCGGCCTTTTCGACCCCCGTGGCGGCTATAGCGAGCCGCAGGATTATATTCCGGCATTGGCGCAAAAGTGCACTGAACTGGGTGTTGAAATCCGCGAGTACCAGCTGGTGACGGATTTTATTTTACATGGCGAAAGGATAACCGGAGTGCGAACTGTTCAGGAAACGATCGAAGCAGATGCCGTCGTCAGCACCGTTTATTCCTGGACGAATGTGCTGCTTTCCAAATTGGATCTGCGACTTCCTGTAAAAGCGGTTATTCATCAGCGTTATATAACAGAGCCCCTTTCAAAGCCCCTGGCGATCCCGGCGGTTAACGCGGATCCGCTGGGTGGTTATGTTCGTCCGGCAACCGGCGGCAGGCTGCTTTTTGGAATAGAAACGGCAGAACGGGAAGAGCAGCGGGTTACAGACCTGGAATACCGGCTGAGCAAACTGGAACAATATCCGGATGCTAAGTATTCTCCTGCCCGGTTAAAAGAGGAGATCAGAACCAGGTTCACCCCTTTTGTGCCTTCTTTGGAAACTGTCCGTTGGGAAACCGACAAAGTGGGTCTGCTGACTTTCTCCATGGATGGCGAGCCAATTCTGGGACCAGTTAATCAGGTTCCGGGATTGTATATTGGTGTGGCCTTTCATTCGGGCGGCTTCGCCTATAACCCGGTTTCGGGATTGTTGCTGGCAGAATTCGTTGCAGACGGGTGTACCCGCTTGGATGTAAGTGCCTTTTCACCGGATCGCTTTAATCCCGCAGAAACAGATAGATACCTGGCGGAGACGGTAAAACAAAAGAATGTGGCACACCGGAGGCACTAAGATTTATCCGGCGTTTCTGAAATAAAGTATTACAAATGAGAATAAATATTCCATATTACCATAATCTCCAAAGTTAATTTTGATAACACAGGATTATCATTCAGAAAATTTATAACAATTAATCTGTAGGTTATGAATAGAAAAAGCGAAGATCAGCCTGCGTCTGAAATCGCATTGGACGGGCCGCTGATTTTTATGAACGATTCAGACCGCATTATATGGGAAGAGGATCTGGAATCATTTGTCCCTCAACAAATCTTTGACGCACATATACACTTCTGGAACGACAAATATCTGCCCCCAAACCATGCACATCGTAACACTTATGTCTTTGCGGACTTTCGCGTTACGGAAGCATGGAACAAACGGATGTTTCCCGGACGCCAGATAGATTATCTGGTATTGGGAACTCCCTGTCCGGGAATGGATTCGCAGGCACATAATGCATTTTTAGCGGATGAATTGAAAAAAAGACCTGACTCAAGGGCGCATCGGCTGATTACGCCGCAATGCAGCGTGGATGATATTCGCAACGATATTCTGAAAAATGGGTTTCAGGGACTTAAACCCTATAGGTTATATTCTGTAACGGGCGATCCGAACCAATGCCGCATACAGGATTTTTTTACCCATCCTCAACTTGAATTGGCGAATGAAATGGGCTTATGGGTGACTATGCATCTTTCCCGGTATGATGGAAGTGCTGACGAGCAGAATCTTAAAGATCTGGAAGAGTACACAACGCGCAGGTATCCGCGGATCAAATGGATCCTGGCGCATTGCGCCCGCAGTTTCACCTACTGGGCAATTCAAAAAGGGATTGACCGCCTGCGGCAGATGCCAAACATCTGGTATGATAATTCCGCAGTTTCTGATGTGATGGCGCATTACACCCTGTTTAAGAAAGAGGATCACAGAAGGATTTTGTATGGTTCCGATAATCTTGCGGCCAATGCCTTTCACGGAAGGTATGTACCATTGGGACGTTTCTGGTATCAGATGGAAACTCCGGAGTATGCCAAAAAAACCAATATCCACACAGATGCGCGGCCGGTGCTTGCGATATATGATCAACTTCTTGCAATGAAGCACGCAGCTCAACTGGCAGGCCTTTCTGAGGAACAGCTAAACGATATTTTCTATCAGAATGCAAGGATGGCGTTTGGGGTAAAAACCGCAGTTTCCTGAATGGATTAAATATATCCGTGCACCGGCTAAAAGAATCAGATGAAAATAATAAGCAAAGGCATTATAACAAAACCGCTGAACGATAAAAATTTCAGCAGTAACGCTTTTCCCTGTATTGAAAAGTTGCCTTCCGGCAGATGGCTTGCTTCTTTCAAAGCCTCAGAAAAAAAAGGGGATTGTAATTTTATGCATGCCGTAATGACCTGGTCGGATGATAAGGGCAAAACCTGGGTCAGTCCATTTGAGCCCGTTAAACTCCCGGATATTAACCAGGTTCCGGGCCAGAGCCGGATTTTATATTTCCTTTCCCTGGGAGGTAAACGGGTGCTGATGCTGGCTAACTGGGTTGACTCTTCCGATTTATCAAAGCCATACTACGACCCTGGAAATTCAAGTCTGAAGGATACCCGGATATTCTTCTGCTTTTCTGAGAACGACGGAGAAACCTGGTCCGCTCCCGAGTTAATGAAAACCGATCCTGTGCGGGATCCCACGCCGATCACCGGCGCTCCATTTATGTTGAAAGACGGAACAATCATTTGTCAGTTTGAAATCAATAAACACGATTGGGATAAATCGGAATGGGTACATAAATCGGCCATGATCTTCTCCCGCGATGGAGGTAAAACCTGGGGAGATGTAGTAAAAGTTACAGAAAAGCCAGGAATGTATTATTGGGACCAGCGTCCGAATGTTTTGGCAGATGGTAAAACCATCTTAGACTTTTTCTGGACCCTGGACGGAATGAAACAGCAATACCTGAATATCCATGCCAGCGAAAGTGTTGATGGAGGCAACACCTGGAGCAATATCTGGGATACCGGTATTTACGGGCAGCCCGGTCAGCCGGTTGATCTGGGGGATGGCAGAATAGCTGTTATATATATTGACCGGACTGTAAGACCGGTTATAACGCTGCGTACAAGCAGGGATCACGGCCGGACCTTTGACGAAACGCTGATCGTTTATGACCGTAAATTTGAAAAACAGGATAGCCGAAATATCAGTATGGATGATGCCTGGGATGAAATGACCCGTTTCTCAGTTGGCCATCCTACGCTGTTAAACCTGGGAGGAGGCGAAATACTTGCCTATTATTACGCGGGCGATCATTGCGACAGTACGAGCATTGAATTCGCGAGAATACTCGTACATTAGAAATCTGCGTTGGCCTTTACGGCATAGAATATTAGAAGCTGGCTTCTGCATAAGATATAATTTGTTGAAAAATAAAAAGAATAAATAATGGCAGAACAGGAAAATTTGACGGAGAAATTGTATTTGCATGCGAAAACCCGTATCCCGGGCGGTGTGCAATTGTTAAGCAAACGTCCCGAGAATATGGCTCCCGGCCGATGGCCCGCGTATTTCAGCCGGGCACAGGGTTGTGAAGTGTGGGATCTGGACGGAAAGCATTATTATGATATGTCTACCAATTCCGTCGGCGCTTGTTTGCTCGGCTACCGTGATCCCGAAGTTACCCAGGCCGTTATTCGCAGAATGGAAATGGGGAGTATGTGTACACTCAATCCTCCTGAAGAAGTGGAACTGGCAGACTTATTATGCAATATTCATCCATGGGCCGAGCAGGCCCGTTTTGTTCGCGGTGGAGGAGAAGCCTGTGCCGTGGCCGTGCGAATCGCCCGCGCCACGACCGACCGTTCCGTTATTGCCATATGCGGTTATCATGGTTGGCAGGATTGGTATCTGGCAGCTAATTTAGGAGAGAATGATGCGTTGAGAGGTCATCTGCTGCCCGGGCTCAGCCCATTGGGTGTTCCGGTTGAGTTAAGGGATACAACCGTTGCATTCAGATATAATGACCGGGAAGGTTTCAAGCAGCTGATTGATCGTTATGGCTCCCGGCTTGCTGCGGTTATTATGGAACCATGCAGGAACGCGGCTCCCGAACCTGGTTTTCTTGAATATATCCGGGATGCTGCCAGGCAATGTGGTGCCTTACTCATTTTTGATGAAATCACGGTTGGCTGGCGGCTGCATTATGGCGGTGCACACCTGCGGCTTGGTGTGAATCCGGATATCGCAGTATTGGCTAAAGCGATGGGGAATGGCACGCCCATAGGAGCTGTGATTGGCACGAAAGAGGCAATGGAAGGGGCTCATTATTCATTTATCAGCAGTACATACTGGACGGAAAGTATCGGCCCGGTTGCGGCCATTGCAACATTGCGGAAAATGGCAACATTGGATGTTCCCGGCCACGTGGCCAAAGTAGGCAACGAGGTCATGCAGCAATGGCGAAGTTCAGGTGAAAAATACGGCTTGCCGGTGTTTACAGGTGGTTATCCATCCCTGGCTCATTTTATCTTTCAGCATGAGGATGCGGAAAAACTGAGAACCTTGTACACGCAAATGATGCTGGATAGGGGGTTCTTAGCCGGCTTATCTATTTATCCAACGCTCGCACACACGAATGAAATCGTTCAATCATACGGCAACGCTATTGAGGAAGTATTTAAAGCAATAGCCGATGCATTTCATCAGGGATCTCTTGACAAGGCTTTAAAAGGCAAAGTTGCCTCCAGTGGTTTCGCCAGGCTGATTTAACAACGGTGTATAAAATATCGTAGCGGCGGAAAGTTTAATTTATTTTGAATGTCTTTAATGCAATCAATCGTTATAGAATCCGGTTCAAAGCGCTCATCTCGCGCATGGCTGGTAGTTGCATTACTGTTTTTTGTCGGCGCTTTAAATTACCTCGACCGTACCATGATCACCACCATGCGGGGATCGATCGTGCATGCGATTCCGATGACGGACACGCAGTTTGGCCTGCTTACGTCCATTTTTTTATGGGTTTACGGATTGCTCAGCCCGTTTGCCGGGTTTCTTGCCGATCGCTTTAATCGTAGCCGGGTTATTATCAGCAGCCTGTTTGTTTGGTCAACAGTGACCTTGTTAACCTCCTATGTAACCACATTTGAACAGTTACTGGCAACGCGGGCACTGATGGGTATCAGCGAAGCCTGTTATATTCCCGCAGCTCTTGCCCTTATCGTGGACTATCACCGGAGTTCCACGCGTTCTCTTGCAACGGGAATCAACATGGTTGGGATTATGATTGGATCAAGCCTTGGTTTTGTTGGCGGCTGGATCGCGGAGAAACACGAATGGGGTTTTGCTTTCCATATTTTTGGCCTCATTGGAATAATATATTCCGTAATCCTTGCCTTTACCCTTCGGGATGCGCCAAAGAATATAGCAGAAGATCTTTCCGGAGAAATAAAGACCAGGGTAAATTTTTTTCATGGCACCAGGGATCTGTTTAGCAGCAGATCTTATATTCTCCTGCTGATCTTTTGGGGGCTTTTTGGCGTGGTCGGTTGGATGATCATGGGTTGGTTGCCTACCTATTATAATGAACATTTTAATCTTTCGCAGGGAATGGCAGGTTTGTATGCCACCGGATATTTCTATCCTACGGCCATCGTGGGCCTGCTGTTGGGAGGCTTTCTGGCAGACCGCTGGAGTAGGACCAAT
>JAYVXJ010000175.1:0-2269 GCA_043785285.1 Chitinophagaceae bacterium | reverse complement strand
TTAAAAAATTTTTACATCTTACCGAGAACGCTCCTGTTGCTGTAATAAGAACTTCGCACCGGTTGAAGCCAAAGCAGGAAACAAGGGCTGACTTTATCTTTTCCTGGTACACACCGAATGTTTCATTTTTTAGTGATGGGCCGAACCAGGGAATGACGGTGGAAGGCGCCGATTTTCATTATTATACAAAACAGTTTTCAAGTGCCATGGAAGTGGCGGAATATATTGCACAGCATTTTAAGAAGCTCCGGGAACAGACCCTGCTTTGGAAAAAAACCTGGTACAAGAGCACGCTTCCCTGGTGGTTCCTGGAAAGAACCTTCATGAATATTTCGACTCTGGCTACCACTACTTCCCATAGGTTTAAGTCGGGCAGGTTTTATGCCTGGGAAGGCGTAGGATGTTGTCCTGGTACCTGCACTCATGTTTATCAGTATGCTCATGCCATGTCAAGGATTTTTCCGGAATTGGAAAAAGATGAAAGAGTACGGGTTGATCTGGGCATTGGATATGATGACACAACGGGAATGATCCGGATAAGAGGAGAAAAAACAGGGCCTTCGATTGACGGACAAGCGGGAACTATTTTGCGTATTTACCGGGAATATTTAATGTCCCCTGATGACCAGATATTAAAAGAACATTGGGATAAGATAAAAAAGGCGGTTGTGTTTGTCATGCAGCAGGATAAGAATCAGGATGGTATGGAAGATACAGCAATGGAGAACACGCTGGATGCACTTTGGAGTGGTGAGATTTCCTGGATAGTGGGTTTATGCATAGCGGCGGTATTCGCCGGACAAAAAATGGCTGAAGAAATGCAGGATCCTGATTTTGTGCAAATCTGTAAAAACTACGTGGAGAAAGGAAGAAAGAATATGGAAAAACTTCTTTTTAACGGCGAATATTTTATCCACCGGCCTGATCCGGCAATTGGGAAAAAAGAGATCGGCTCTTATAATACCTGTCATATTGATCAGGTGTACGGACAATCCTGGGCCTGGCAGGTAGGACTTGGAAGAGTGCTCGACAAAGAAAAAACGCTGAGCGCATTGCGATCGCTTTGGAAATATAATTTTATGCCCGATGTGGGGCCTTATATTAAGGAGCACAAGGGAGGCCGCTTTTATGCATTGGCAGGAGAAGGTGGGATGGTTATGAACGCTAACCCAAAAAAGGAAGACAAGCCCTACGGGGAAGCAAAGGCCTGGCAGATTGGATATTTCAGTGAATGCATGAGCGGATTTGAACACCAGGTGGCGTCTCACCTGATGGCGGAAGGAATGATAGAAGAGTCGCTGGTTTTAACCAAAACCATTCACGACCGGTATCATGCTTTTAAGCGGAATCCGTTTAATGAAATTGAATGCAGCGACCACTATGCCCGTGCCATGGCGAGTTATGGAACGTTCATTTCCGCTTGCGGATTCGATTATAACGGCCCAAAAGGGTTTATCCGTTTTTCCCCAAAATGGAATGAGCCTAATTTTAAAGCACCATTTACAGCTGCCGAAGGGTGGGGGAGTTATTCTCAGAAAAAATCAGCTAACGGGCAGGCACATACGATACAAGTTAAAGCAGGTTCATTACAGTTGCAAACCATAAGCATTAACAAACTGGATAACCTGCCGGTTACTAAATTAAAAGTCATGGTGAGCGAGCAAAAGATCCCAGTCCGCTTTACCCTGCAGGATAAGCAGGTAGTTATACAGTTTGACTCATCCAGAAGGATTCAGAAGGGAGAAGTTGTAACGATTGTAATACAATCCTGATATTATTTCCCCTTCCTTCCCAACCACCAGCCCAGCCATATTCCGCAGAGCGACCAGCTGATCAGGGCATCAAAAAAATGCATCCAGATATCTGCTTTGGGATACCAGATGTGAATTGTGTAGGGGGAGTTGATAAACACAATGATCCCCGTAAAAAGACAGGTTGTAAATATGGTGCCGAAGCCGGGTGTGGAAAGTTTAAATAATATCCAGCAGAGAAAAGCGACCATTATAATGTCTGCGAGAAATCCCCTGACGATATTTAAACCCATATTCACGTTGAGCGCCTTGTGATACTGGATTTGCGCCCAGGGCTTTCCTTTGGTTAGTTCCATTTGCTTTTCCATTTCTTCTCTCGATATTCCTTTGGGATAAGCAGGTAATAAATAAGCACCATCTTCGGAAAACTGGGTATTGAGATAACTCAGAATACTATCCTGCTTTGGCGTGTATTCCTGGCTGGCATGGTGTAAGTTCAGGGCAGCCCAGGAAATAAA
>JAYVXJ010000174.1:0-2273 GCA_043785285.1 Chitinophagaceae bacterium | reverse complement strand
GTATAATAAACTGGCCTGTTAAATCCAGATCAAGCCATGGGCTGTCGCCGGTAAAATCATCACCGCGGCTATCTGTAAGACCCGGGAACGAACGCATGTAAGATCCGTCCACAATCAGCGCATTGTAAATGGCGGTACAAGCCCCGTAAGCCTGCTCTTTTGTTTTCCAGTAATCGGCGGTGGTTAATTTATTAGGATTTACCAAATCCAGTTTTTTATCGCAGCCGCCAGCAATAAAGCCAAGGCTGATAAAAAGAAATAATATTTTTTTCATGATTGTCTGTTTTAATATTTTTAATTATCAGAATGTTAATTGTACACCTGCCATGATTGTTCTTGGCTTTGGATAAGAACCAAAATCAAAACCAGGATTCAACACGCCGGAAGTAAAATCAGGATTATAGCCCTGGTACTTTTGGAAAGAATAAAGGTTTTGTACAGTAACGTATACCCTCGATTTTGTCAATCCTTTTATCATGTTTTCTTTAAAAGAATAGCCCACAGAAATGGTATTGATCCTTAAGTAAGTACCATTCTGCAACCAACCCGGACGATCAGAATCCACATTATTATTAGCTCCCTGGTTATCGCTTAATCTTGGAATATCTGTATTGGTGTTTGTTAGAGTCCACCTGTTTAACATATCAGTACTATAATTAAGTGCTCCACCGGAATGATGCAAATCCCTATACATTCTGCTGTTGATCAAAAATTTTGCACTGCCAGATGCAAAAATGGAGAAGTCTAAATTTTTATATGATGCAGAAAAGCTAAGCCCGTAATTTAATTTGGGGATACCACTACCCAGAAAAGTTCTGTCAGCTTCATCAACCTTTCCATCCGGTTTGCCATCTGGTCCGGTGATATCTTTATACTTTACATCACCGGGCTTAAGCACTTCACCAAATTGTTTGGGTGCTGCGTCAATTTCTGCCTGGGTTTGAAAAATACCGTTATAAGCATATCCGTAATGTTCACCAATTTCACGACCAATCACTGTTTTTGCCCCTACGCCATACAATGGTTCGTTATTGCTACCCAAAGCCACTACTTTATTTTTAACGGTTGAAAGATTGGCAGATATATCATAGGTAAATTCTCCCTTATTTTTATGATAGGTTGCTGTTAGTTCAACACCAGAGTTATCCACTGATGCCGTATTTACTATGGGGGTTAAATTTTCAAACCCAACACTGGCAGGGATAGTTATGCCTATCAGCATATCTGTGCTTCTTGCTTTATAATATTCCGCAGAAAAGTCAAGGTGACCATTGAGAAAAGTTCCATCAAAACCCACATTGGTGATGGCTTTCGATTCCCACTTAATATCCGGAGATGATACAATAGTTTGTAATCCGCCGGTATACCTGATGCCGTTGAAGGTGTACACAATACCTGAATTGATATTGCCCTGGAACTGGTAGTCCCCAATTTCCTGGTTACCTAATTTGCCATAACTGGCTCTTAACTTAAGAGAAGAAACGATTTCTTTTGGAACATTCCAAAAACTTTCATTGCTCACCCTCCAGCCAACGGATGCAGCGGGGAAGTAGCCGAATTTATTGGCCGGGGCAAACCTTGATGAGCCATCGCGGCGTATGGAAGCAGATAACAAATACCTGTCGCCGTAAGCATAGTTGATTCTTCCAAAATAAGAACTTAAAGCATTTTCAATTTCTGATCCTTTGGCCGATCTTGTTTCACCAGCATCAATAACAGGATGATAAGGAGTTGCAAAGCCCTGCGCACTACTCTCCCTGATAATAAAACTTCCATTGCGGTAAGCCTGGCCTGCCAGAGCTTCTACGGTATGGTTACCAAAAGATTTTGTATAGTTCAATGTGTTTTCTATGGAAGCATTTGTAATAGTCCTCGAATTGTCGTTGAGGCGGGCTGTATTGTTACTAAAAAAATTGCCTAGAAAATAGGCTGGTTGCCATGTAAAATCCCTGGTGTTCGTTTTATCATAACTAACACTGGTTTTAAATTTTAAATTATGTCCATTGTTTTTTAACAATTGCAATTCAGCATATACATTAGCAAAGGTTCTGTCAACATCTACATAATTTTTCAGGATGCTGTTAATGCCGATTCCATTCAATGAATTTGCTCCATTGAATTCTGAATTTGATCCGCCAAATCCATTCAGGTTAGCAACATCATATACTGGCATCGTAGGGATAGCGCTGATAAGCGACCCTATCAATGGAGGAATACCGCCCAGCAAAATATCATCCCTGAAGGTGAGTGTATTTTCGTGAGAATGGGTATAG
>JAYVXJ010000173.1:0-2276 GCA_043785285.1 Chitinophagaceae bacterium | reverse complement strand
TCTCAGCTCCTACTCTTACCACCATACTACTGGTATTGCTATAAAAATTACTCACCATCGCATCGGAAGCACTTGTTGTGACGCCGTCATAATTTTTTATGGTACCATCGAATCGTTTTCCGTCCATCTGCGCATCAGCCAAACAACCTTTCACAGACGAAGCCACCATACTTGTATTTTGTTCCAGCGTGAAATACTGCATTTTGTAATAAGACTGAAATTCATGCAGCTTCTGTCCGTCGCCGTCAATATCCAATCCGGAAACAAAGAACTGATTTACAGATACTGACTGATTTAGGTTGTCATGTTTTACAAATGAAATCTTAAATTCCATCCACCAGTTGGTATGCGCGGGTGCATTCCCGTTCCCATAACTCACTCTGGGCTGCCAGGCATTGTCATATCCCGTACCATTTACCGGGTCCTGATCAGGACCCTTCAGATCGGCCATGGATAAGGTTACCAACGAACTACTCCTTCCCTGAATGGTTATCAGGGCATCAACATCCACGCCCACGTTTGAAAACAAATAGACTGCTCCATCCTTACCCGCTGCAGCGCAACCTGCACCGGTCTTTAATTGAGGATTCATGAAAATCAACTCGGGAACCAGGGATTGGGCACGGAGTGAAGTCCCTGCCGCAAATAAAATAAGAACTGCTGATACGCTTTGAAAAATACGCCTGCTCACAGATTTCAACGGGCGCAGGTGAATATGTTTCATAACTATATTTTAGAGCATCGGGATTAACATATATCCCATAGTTATTGGAAACAAAAGACCCTGTTCCTAAGAAATTGGAAACGTATTATGGTGTAACAAACAGTAAAAAAGGATTCAGGAAAATTGGAAAAGGAAGTTATTCAGGAGATTGGTACGGATTACTTACAGGACAAAGATGGCAAGCGTTTTTCAAAAATGCAAGTGTTTGGAGAAATAATCAGTGAAATAATTTGGCTTGCGGATAAAATTGTTGACGGTTAACGGCCTTTAATTGCGAATCCGCAGCTGAAGTCTGTCAACCGTCAGCTGTCAACCGGCAACTAAAAATTCCTAAACAGCGCCTATTTGTACTGCGGAATGAGCTCATTAGCGAGCACCACTGTTTTGCGAATGGCTTCGTCTGAAAGGTTCCCCTTTTTAAATTCGGCCAGCACATCCGGCAATTTGTTTTCCATTTCCATCAGGAAATGTTCTTGAAATGCTTTTATCCTTTTCACGGGTACTTCGCGTAGCAATCCCTGTGTTCCCAGGTAGATAATGGCTACCTGCTTTTCCACAGCAACGGGTGAATATTGAGGCTGCTTGAGGATCTCCACGTTACGGGTTCCTTTATCCAGCACCATCTTGGTAGAGGCATCCAGGTCACCTCCGAATTTTGAGAATGCTTCCATTTCCCGGTAAAGCGCCTGGTCGAGTTTTAATGTTCCGGAAACTTTCTTCATGGATTTAATCTGGGCATTTCCTCCTACGCGACTGACCGAAATACCAACGTTGATAGCGGGTCGGATACCAGCGTTAAACAGGTTTCCTTCCAGGAAGATCTGCCCGTCGGTAATGGAAATCACATTCGTTGGAATGTATGCGGAAACGTCACCAGCCTGAGTTTCAATAATGGGCAATGCGGTAAGTGAACCGCCGCCTTTCACCAGGCCTTTCAGGGATTCCGGAAGATCATTCATATTTTTAGCGACCCCATCATCACTGATAATTTTTGCTGCCCGTTCAAGCAAACGGCTATGCAGATAGAATACATCTCCAGGATAAGCTTCACGTCCGGGTGGCCGGCGAAGCAGCAGGGAAACTTCCCGGTAAGCAACGGCCTGTTTGGAAAGATCATCATAAATGATCAGTGCCGGACGCCCGGTATCGCGAAAGAATTCTCCGATGGCAGCACCGGCAAAAGGCGCATAGAACTGCAAAGGTGCAGGTTCGGATGCCGAAGCAGCAACAATAACAGTGAACTCCATTGCGCCATGATCTGAAAGTGTTTTCATGATACCGGCAATGGTGGACGCTTTTTGTCCGATAGCGACATATATACAAAATACCGGCTTGCCGGCTTTGTAGAATTCTTTTTGATTTATGATGGTATCAACGGCGATAGCCGTTTTTCCGGTCTGGCGGTCGCCGATGATCAGCTCACGCTGCCCGCGCCCGATCGGGATCATCGCATCAATGGCTTTAATACCTGTTTGAAGTGGTTCTTTAACAGGTTCCCGGAAGATAACTCCAGGTGCTTTACGTTCGAGGGGCATTTCGTGTTTCTCCCCGG
>JAYVXJ010000172.1:0-2276 GCA_043785285.1 Chitinophagaceae bacterium | reverse complement strand
TGCCAGCAGCAGGAGAGCTAAAATCAGGATACTAAAACCCGATATCGGTTTGGTGATCTTTTCCATACGTTTTAATTAAAATGATATTAAAATGATATCAAATGTACTATTATTTTTTAAACCGCAAAAAAAGTAAAAAGTAAAAGCGGAACGATCTTTACCATCAACCATCAACGATCAACCATTTCAGGCGTTCAGCGTAAAAAGACTTTACACGTACTGAATGATTTTCCTTGCAATCTCATTCAGGGTATCTGCGTGATCAGTTATATACGTAAGTGCCGCCTGATGAAGGTTTGCTATGTTTTCCGGCGTGGCAATGTCCATTTCGGAACAGGCTTCTTTTAGTCCCGGTTCCAAACGGTAATAGTCGCCCTGATCCGCAGCATCCAGGGTAAGGAACATTTGGCGAAGCTGGTAATCTACCGTTTCGGAGTTTCCGGACATAAGAATATCGATCACCGGTTCCAGCCAGCCAATTTCGCCCGCGTATCGCATCTTGCGATAATGATAGGGTTTTTTCACCGAACCGGTTCCAATCGTAACGATCAGCATTTGTTTTGCAAAGGGTGAATTGGGTTTTTCCGGATCATCGAGAACTGTTGAAAAAGGGGTTTTTCTGGCTTCCGCGTAGGCACAAAGCGCGGGGTTATTAGCAAATACTCCTCCATCTATCAGGGACCAGATCTGACCCGACAGGGAGGTGATGTGTGCGGGTTCAAAATAGGTGGGCGCTGCAGCCGTGGCCCTGGCAACGTCCTTTACTTTAAAATTATAGATCGGATCCTCGCCGGCATCACTGCTGGTGAAAAACACCGCTTTACGGTCAGTCATTTCGTAGGAAGGGATCAGACTGGGTTTAATCAGATCCGCAAGGGTAGTTTCTCCGCAGTATTCCTCCAGAAGCGTTTCCAATGTGGTGCTGGGGAATTTGGAATGAAAAATACCTCCTCCGCTGGAGACTTTTTGGAATAGCGTTCTTTTAAAAATGGATTCGCCATGATCGAGGTAAAGATTCAGGGCATCCGTTGCGGAATATTTCGCTTTCCCGTTTGCATCCGGCATCAGATAAAGACAGGTAAGAATGCCTCCCGTACTGGTGCCGGCAATCATATCGAAATAATCTCCGATTTTCCGTGGCGCTTTGGGATCTATTTTATTGATCGCAGCTTCCAGGTAGGTGAGAATCGTACCGGGAAGAATACCGCGTATTCCTCCGCCGTCGATGGAAAGTATCCGGATTTTTTTCATGGAACTGATTGGTTTGAAGCCAAAGTTAAAACTTTATACGGTGCTTCGTTTAAGTGCTGCAGTCGTTACAGATCCGATCGATAGTATACTAATATGCGTTGGATTTACGGGTGAAATCTTCTTCCGAGGATTATTTTAAATATTGATTTGTCAGTAGCATCCGTTAATCCTATGCCATAGCCGGCATTAAATTCCCAGTCTTCCGAAAAATTAAGATCAACGGTAAAAAATAATTGATGTTGCTGAGCGTTCGGTGAATCAAAATTATTCAAAGGACCCAAACCGCCATAATATTCGAGTCCGGGAGAAATAATTTTAGTTATGGCATAATTCAACTTTACATTTGGTGCGAATACAAGCCCCCTGGCTGCGTTCAAGCCATGGAGGGATTTATCTAAAACAGGGTTTAGGGAAATATATAATTTGTCTATCGTTTTATCAATGATGGGTCTGATCTCAACACTCCAGTCATCTTCACTGTATTCCCTTTTTTGATATCCGAATTCAGTGGACAGGCTTAATCCTACCGGGAAATGATATTTCTCAGGAAGCATTAACCGCGGCCGGATATGACTTCCCACATAGGTTGTTCTGTTATGGCTCCCGATCGTATTAAAAAAATAAAACCCCATCTCAAACCATTCTGTAAAGCCATGGGTGATTTCAATTGTTTCATGAAACACATGATTAGTAGGCAGCACCCCGTTTACTGGTTCTTTACTTCCATTAAAAGTAAAATTACTGTGTAGCTCCACCATGGTGGAATGCTTTTGAACCGTTGGAGACCCGTACACCTGGATTTCATAGTTATCCTGGGCATGGAGTAAGACGGCTGAAAACAGAAAGGAGAACATCGTAAATAAAGAAGGTCTTAAAAATCTCATGGAATTTATATCGGCTTTAAACCTGATTCAGTAGGTTTTTTATTTTCATTTAACAATTATAAAACATCCTTACCATTGTTCATCAGGTCTTAGTTAAAAGATGGGGTGAAATTACGAACCTTATTTCGGAATATGGAGCTG
>JAYVXJ010000171.1:0-7610 GCA_043785285.1 Chitinophagaceae bacterium | reverse complement strand
AATGGCACGAGATATTTGAAAATCAGCTCGCATTTGGCAGGGTCAATTCTTCCTTCATGAATAGGCGCATCACTTTTTTCGCGACTGAAAATATGGATGAGCTGTAGCCGCTCCGGAAAATTGTTTTTTAGATCTTCCAGTTCTTCCCGGAAAATAATGTCGTTTCGTGTGCGGTTTCCGTAAATGAGTGTAGTCTGACTTCCTGGTTCTTCTTTCAGGATCGATTTGATGAGTGAGATCACCGGTGTAATCCCACTTCCTGCAGCACATGCGATATAATGTTTTTTATTTTTTTCATCTAGGAAAATCTGAAAATTTCCGGTCGGTGGCAGCACATCCAGTACCTGCGCGGCTTTCAGAGATTCAAGCGCATACGTAGAAAATCGTCCTCCCGGCGCTTTTTTGATGGCGATCCGGAGTTCATTTTCGTGTGGGCTGCTACAGATGGAATAAGATCTGCGTAATTCTTCTCCCAGCATTTGAGCGCGGATTGTAATATTTTGTCCGGCCTTATACCGGAATTCTTCTTTCCATTCCTCCGGTATGTGAAATGAAACCGAAATGCAATCGGGGGTTTCTTTACGAATATCCTTAACAGCCAGGGAATGGAAATGCTTTGCCACGATTTTTATTTTTTTAACCCGTCAATCAGGTATTTTACCATATTATTTTCCAGTGCCTCAGGGCTGATCGTTTTTCGGGAACGGTGCCAGGATTCAATGCCGCTGATGGCCGACAGAATGGTGAGGACGGCCACATAAGGCTCGATGTTTTTCATCTCTCCCCTTTCAATACCCCGGGCGATCAGGTCAGACAAACTCCTCCGGTAATTTCTACGCTGGTTTAGGAAATTGGAGAGATAGGGCTCGGGAAGATGACGCCATTCGTGATCTGAAATATAAACGAATTCATATTGCTCCATCATCATCCGGATATGAAAGCGAATGATCCGTTCCAGTTTTTTCAGGGCAGATGCGGGGCTCGACTGCACGGCATCCTGGTGGGAAAGAAAATCATTGGCCACTTTAAAGCAGATCGCCTGCAGGATCTCTGATTTAGACTGGATATGATTGTACAGGCTCGCTGCTTCCACGCCCACATGCTCTGCCAGATCCCGCATGGACGCTGCGCCAAACCCTTTTTCCAGGAAAAGTTTGGATGCTTTTTCTATGATAACATCTTTCTTACTGCTGTTCTTCTTACTTCTGATCTTAGCCATAGTAAGCCACAAAGATAAAACGAACGTTCGTTAGGGAAAAGTTCCGGTGTATTAGAAAGGCTGCATTCGAAAGATTCCAGGCCAGGCGGTTATTATCTTTAAAAAACCTCACTCATTTTGGGGTCATTTTAATTTAGCATTTGTTGCAGTTTTTCTTGGATTAGCCTTCTCTAAAATTAATTGGTTTAGTCAGTTACATTGCGGCATTGGCGCAATTTCCCTTACCTCGATATTTCCTTCGTTTGCGATATGCGGATAATCTTTTGCTATTTTTCAGTAGCTTATGCCAGACTATCTGCTTTTACGATCAGGTAACCGACTACAATACCTTCTTTTGCTGATTTTACGGGATCAGCTACCATACCCCCGGCCGATATTACAGACCCACCGGATACCAGCGGCAACCTGCCTGTCAACTGACCTTTTTTGCCAAGCCCGTCCATTTAGGCGCCCCAGGCCTGCATTTCTGTTTTGTTTTCTGCTTCTGTTTTGCTGCTCATGGGGCTTACCACCCCTCAGCAACAATAAATACTCTTCCTGTTTTTGAGTTTTTGAAATGAATGAATATGGTAATGACAAACGAACATTTCCCAAAGGGACAGTAAGTAAAAATAAATTCTGAATACCAGCAAATCCTGAATTTCCCCGATAGGTGCCGGGTACTCCTTAAAATCCTGTAGGTTTGCAGCGTTTTGCCGGATCGACCGGCCATTTTTTCACCTATCTATTTTTATGTCACTGATTTGTGTTGGCAGCATGGCTTACGATGCTATTGAAACGCCTTTTGGGAAAAGAGATCGTATTGTTGGCGGTTCCGCTGTTTACGTGGCTTATGCCGCTTCTAATTTTGTTAAGCCAATAAACCTGATCTCCATTATAGGGAATGATTTTTCTGCAGAAGAGGTGATGGCACTCGAAGCCCGCGGTGGGGTTATGGAAGGTGTGGAAAAAGTAGCTAATAAAAAATCTTTTTTCTGGAGCGGGAAATATCACCTGGACATGAATTCGCGCGATACCCTGGTGACCGATCTCAACGTGTTGGGCGATTTCAATCCTCAGGTTCCAGACAGCTATCAGGGAAGTGAATTCATGATGCTGGGAAATCTCTCGCCTGCAGTACAAATCCAGGTGATTGAACAAATGAAAACGCGTCCGCACCTGATTGCCATGGACACCATGAATTTCTGGATGGAATCGGCGTTGGATGATCTGAAACGGGTACTCGGCATGGTAGATATATTACTGGTGAATGATAGTGAGGCGCGTCAGCTGAGCGGTGAATTCAGCATTTTAAAAGCTGCAAAAAAAATCATGAAGATGGGACCCCAATATCTCGTCATAAAGAAAGGAGAACACGGCGCCCTGCTCTTTAATGAAAACAATGTGTTCTTTGCACCTGCCCTTCCACTGGAAGATGTATTTGATCCAACAGGAGCGGGAGATACTTTCGCCGGAGGATTCATGGGGCACCTTGCAAAAACAAAAGATATTTCTTTTGAAAACATGAAGACGGCCATCATTGTCGGCTCGGCCATGGCTTCTTTCTGTGTGGAAAAATTCGGTACTGAAAGATTGAAAGAAATTAACAAAAAAGATATTGATGATCGCATTCAGCAATTCATCCAGCTGGTGAATTTTGACTTTTCCCTTGTTTAATATTTCTTAGCCAGCGTAGCCACTACTTTATATTTTTTTACTTTTCCGGATACGGAAAACAGGTTTACGCAGATCACATAATGCCCCATGGGTAGCGGGTTGAGCGTATCATCTAATCCTTCCCACCGAAAACTTCCTTCCATGCTCAGCGTGCTGTTATTGGCTAGCTGTCTCACCACCCGCCCGTTCATATCATAAATAAAAATATTCGCCGTAAAACCAGTTTGGGGCAGCTGATATTTTACAAAACAAAAATCCTGATAGCCATCATTGTCGGGCGAAAATATTTTTGGTTCCACAGAAACCTGATCCTTACCCTCCCCATCAGAAAATGATTCCGAGTTTTTATACGTAGGTGTTCCGAAGCCTGCAGAAGATGCAGCCGAACTCCAATTGGAGGCAAGTGCAGTGGGTTTGTCCGGCTGTATCCGTTCCAGTGAAACACCTTCTTCATTAGCGAGTAAGGGAGAATGCCAGTGATGATCATACGGAAGTTCATCCAGCACTTCGCCGGCTGCATTCAATAATAATATCGTTCCCTGATCATCGGGCATTGAAGGAAGTGCACTCATCGGAATCAATTTTTCCGGATCAATTACGGTGAAATTTTGAATCGTCCATTCCGGATTTTCCGTCAGCACCGCATATTCTCCCGGGAAAAAAAGCATTGGCTCCGGAGTCAGCCGCCGCGGATCTTTTACCGCACCCAGCACATCTCTTCCTCCTAAAAATATTTTTTGCAGATCAATAACTTTTCTGCTTCGGTTATACAATTCCACGTAATCAAAACCATATGGAGGCGGATTAAACAGGATCTCATTGAAGATAAGATCCTGGCTTACCGGGGGTTCCGGCAAACCCACTTTACAAGAATTGTGCAGGCTGATTTCATTAGCACTACAATCAATCACCTGCTGCATGGTTAAGGTATAGATCTGTTGCAGGAGCATCGGTTCCTTCAGGGTTAATGCTACCCGATCATAAAGCGGTGGAACGGGAATGGCTTCAATCGGTGAACCCAAATCCGGAGAGAATGCATAATTTGAAATCGAAGCAGCGGAGAGGCTATCCAGTGGCTCGCTGAACAAAACCAGGATATGAACAGAATCCGGGCTGATGCTGCGAAGCAGGTCCGGCCCCTGCTGATCGGGATTTGGAGCGAAAACTGAATTGGGCTGCCCCGGAGTACCTCCGGTTGCCTGCTCACTGGCCGACCAGTTGGAGAACCCGCTGCAGGAATTTTTTGGATCTATCATTTCGAGGCTCCAACCGCCTTCCGATTTCAATTCATTGCGGTACCAGCTTTTATCATATTGAATGGCGTGAATCACCGATCCTTCTTCAGAAATTAAAATGATCTCCCCCGCATCGTTATTCAGGGAAGGAAATCCCGACAATCCCAGCGCAGGTCCGAACGTGCTGTAATCGGCCGCTGCAGAAACAGGGCAAATAATCAGGAAACTATCAGCCATAAGCAGATAATCTTTTTTAAAAGTAGCGGTTGAATTTCCATTACCGATCTTCCAGTTGTGCAGGTTGCGTGTAGTACCCGAAATATTCTTCAGTTCAATAAAGGAAGATGCTGGCAAACCCACGGATGGCGTGGGATCCGTAAGAAATTCATGTATCAGAACATCATAGTGCCGGGCGCTTTGACCAAAGGCTGAAAAGTTGAACCGGCAAAGCAATAAAAGAAGAATAAGCCCACGAAAACGCATCAGTAAACTGTTTTTGTAAAAATAATTTGGCAACCAGAAGATTGGAGGTTATTTTTACGGTGTCAATGAACGTGATTACAACATATACAAAGCATAGCATTAAGATACCCGGGAGCGGGGAAGCTGCCTGATTGTTTTGTATATCAAGATAATAAAAGCCTTCCCGGATCGGGGAGGCTTTTTGATTTATAAAAATTTAAAAACAGCAAAACCAATGAAAGTCGCAGTTGTCGGCGCTACCGGCCTGGTAGGCACAAAAATGTTGCAGGTGCTGGAAGAAAGAAATTTTCCGGTGAGTGAACTGATTCCCGTTGCTTCAGAAAGATCTGTTGGAAAGAAAGTCCGTTTTAAGGGAAAGGAATACAGCGTGGTCAGCGCAACCGACGCCATTGCAGCCAAACCCGCCGTTGCTTTGTTTTCAGCAGGTGGAAGCACTTCGCTGGAATGGGCACCGAAATTTGCTGCTGCGGGCATTACCGTGATCGACAATTCCTCTGCCTGGAGAATGGATCCGGAAAAAAAGCTGGTGGTTCCGGAACTGAATGCTGACGTGTTGGGAAAAGAAGATAAAATTATTGCCAATCCCAACTGTTCAACCATCCAGATGGTAGTTGCACTGAATCCGCTGCATAAAAAATATAAGATCAAAAGGATTGTGGTCAGCACGTATCAAAGTGTTACCGGTACCGGCGTGAAAGCAGTGAATCAACTGTTGAATGAACGTAAGGGTATTGAAGGAGAGATGGCGTATAAATATCCGATTGATCTGAATGTTATTCCGCAGATCGATGTATTTCTGGACAACGGGTATACCAAAGAAGAAATGAAAATGGTGAATGAAACCCGGAAGATCATGAGAGACGATTCGATCCAGGTAACGGCAACTACGGTGCGCATTCCGGTAATGGGGGGACATAGTGAAGCCGTGAATGTGGAATTTGAAAGAGAATTTGATTTGCAGGAAGTAAGGGCATTACTTGCTGCTGCTGATGGAGTAGTGGTAGTAGATGATCCATCAAAGCAGCACTACCCGATGCCTAAAGATGCACACAACCGCGATGAAGTGTTTGTCGGCCGGCTTAGAAGAGATGAAACCCAACCGAATACCTTAAATATGTGGATCGTGAGTGATAACCTGCGCAAGGGTGCAGCAACAAATGCGGTTCAGATTGCGGAATATTTGCTTGAGAAAAAACTAATATGATTAGAAAGGTTGACAGTTGACGGTTGACAGTTGACAGACATCAATTGCGAATTTGCACCTGGGATCCATCAACCGTCAACTGTCAACCGTCAACCGTCAACCATTTCCTATACCCGGCTCCAGTTTTCTCCGCTCTTAATCCGGTACAGCGTCATTTCACTAACGCCATATTTATCGGCAAGTTTTTTAATGGTGAGCTGGCGGTTATTGCTGGACAGGGTTTTTTTAATAGACTTCACCTGCACTACCGTAAGCTTTAAACCCACGGACCGGTTTGCCTGCACTTTTTTATATGCGCGTTTGGCTGGACTGCTTTGCTGGTGCGCGATCATTTCTTCCAGGGTAACCCATTTTAAATTTTTGTTGGCGTTATCCGTTTTGTTGTGATTCAGATGGATCACATATTTCTGTTTGGGAGAATCTTTTTTAATAAACATCCGGGCAATCTCGCGATGTAAATAGAGCGTTCCATTATTACCCGGCCGGTGCAGATTTAATGTTTTGTATCCGGTAGTAACGGAACCATTCAGGAGTTTGCCATCTTCATGAACGTCCTCGTAATAGCTGGCCACACGGCCGGAAGAAGAGAGTGCGTATTTTTTGCGAAGTTGTTTCCATCCCGGGAACACCAAAGGTTTCCAGGTTTCGCCAGGAATTTTTTTTATCATGGCCTCCGGTTTTCTTAAAGTTACAAAAAACAAAAGCGAAAAGAATAAAATCTATGGGCGTGGTGAGAATTGGAGCCGGGGAAAGAGAAGTTGACGGATGACAGTTGACGGTTGACGGATCTCAGGTGCGGCCTCGCACATAAAGTCCTTCAACCGTTAACTGTCATCCGTCAACCTATTCAGGTTTCCGAGCCCATGAAATGCAGGAACTCTTTTTCAGTCAGGATCTTAATTGCCGGGATCTTTTTTGCCTTTTCCAGTTTGGAACCCGCATCCTCTCCCACCACCAGGTAGCTGAGTTTGCTGCTCACCCCGCCCAGGATCTTTCCGCCGTGCTTTTCTACGAGGGTCTCTGCATCACTTCTTTTCAATTCGTTGAGGGTTCCGGTAAACAGGAAACTAAGTCCGGTCAGATTACCGGTTTCGGTTTTATCGGAACGGGAACTTCTCATATTCACGCCCAGCTCTTCCAGTTTGGCGAGCATTTTCCGGTTGTCGGGGTTGGCAAAAAACTGCAGAATACTTCCGGCCACTTTTGGGCCAATGTCTTCCAGGGCCAGCAATTGCTCTTCCTTAAAATCGTTAAAATCCGGGAGGTAAGCCACCGCTTTTGCCAGGACTTTTGCGGTGGTTTCACCTACGTAACGGATACCCAGGGCGAATATGACGCGGTGAAGGGCTTGTTTTTTGGAAGCTTCTATGGCGATGCGCAGATTGGAAATGCTTTTTTCACCAAAGCCTTCCAGGCCCGCGATCTTATCAAAAGGAAGCAGGTAAATTCCCGGCACATCTTTTAAAAATCCAAGCTCATAAAATTTCATCACGTTGGCAGCACCGAAACTCCGGATATCCATGGCATCCTTGCTTACGAAATGAATGATGCGCTCCACTACCTGGGCCGGACAATTGATATTGATACAACGAAGTACGGCTTCGTCTTCAGGTCGCACCAGTTCATCGCCGCAGGCCGGACAATGCGTTGGAAAAACGATCTTCTTTTCTTTACCGGTCCGCAATTCCGCCAGTGATTTCACAATATAGGGAATCACATCACCCGCACGTTCTACCAGCACGGTATCGCCGAGTTTCAGGTCTTTTGAACGCACTACATCTTCATTAAAAAGGGAGACTGATCCAACGGTGAC
>JAYVXJ010000170.1:0-2280 GCA_043785285.1 Chitinophagaceae bacterium | reverse complement strand
ATAGTCTGTTCACTTCCCTGCCTTTTCACCGCATTGAAAAGACAGGTATTTTCTTATCCCTTTTACTTACCTATTGCGAAGAAGGCTACCATAAAAAGTTAAGCCCGCTCCAGATCATAGAGGAGTTTTTTAGCAAGCATTCGCCCGATGGAAAAGACCGGGAAAAAGCTGATACTCTATTTCGTTTCGTTCAGTATGTGGAACGGCAGGTAGTGCTTTTTGATGCCTTGGAGGATGCTGCTTTCACCAGCGTGAACGATATGGGCGGAGCTGGTACACTCAAGCATCTTTCATCCGAAATCATTCAATATAACAAGGAAAAAGAGCTGAAGGAAAAACTCAGGGATTATGCGGTACGGCTGGTTTTAACAGCCCATCCAACCCAGTTTTATCCAGGACCGGTACTTGGGATCATCAATGATCTTTCGCGGGCAGTAATTGAAAACAATGCTGGCCAGATCAATATGTTCATGCAGCAATTGGGAAAAACGCCCTTTCTCAAAAAACAAAAACCTACACCTTACGACGAAGCCGTCAGCCTGATCTGGTATCTGGAAAATGTATTCTATCATGCAGCGGGCAAAATCTTATCTTCTTTAAAATCTCAATTCCCGGATGCCGTTTCAGATCAGAATCCGATCATTCAGATGGGATTCTGGCCGGGCGGGGACCGGGATGGAAATCCTTTTGTAAAAACAGACACTACCCTGAAAGTTGCCGAGTCCCTGCGTGGAACCATCCTGAGGTGCTATTATTTTGACGTGCGCCGGCTGAAACGGCGGCTTACGTTCAAAGAAGTGGATCTGATCATTGTAGATCTGGAAGAGCAATTGTATCAGGAACTCTTTAATCCAAAACCGGAGGCACCCTTAAAAATCCAGGGAATGCTTACCGCAATGGGAAGGATCAGGGAGATCCTGATCTATCAGAATAATGGTCTTTTTTTGCACCTGGTGGAAAATTTCATCAGCAAGCTCAGAATATTCGGACTTCATTTTGCCACCCTCGATCTGCGCCAGGACAGTTCCGTACACACTAAAGTACTCAAGGCTGTGCAGGAACGCGAAAAACTATTCCCCGACAATTATGAATCCCTTTCGGATGCTGAAAAAATTAACCTCCTCAGCCATCTGAAACCCATTACGGACGCTCCTTTTAGCGATGAGATAGTGACCGATACCCTGGATAGTATCCGTGCAGTGAAAAAAATCCAGGCAAAAAACGGCTCCATGGGCTGCAACCGCTATATCATCAGTCAGTGTAACAGCGCACTGAATATGATGGAAGTGTATGGTTTATTTCTACTTGGCGGTTGGAAAAAGGATTCCCTGCCCATCGACATCATACCCTTGTTTGAAACGGTGGAGGACCTGAATAATGCTGCCGGGATTATGGCTAAATTGTATGCTAACGAGGATTACCGTACACATCTGAAACGAAGAAACAATACACAAACGATCATGGTCGGCTTTTCAGATGGTACCAAAGACGGCGGTTACCTGATGGCCAACTGGGGCATTTTTAAAGCTAAGGAAGAACTTACCCGGATTTCGGAAGAGTACGACGTTCGGGTTGTGTTCTTTGATGGCAGGGGCGGTCCACCTGCCCGTGGCGGAGGAAAGACACACCGCTTTTATGCCTCACTGGGGAAGAATATCTCCAATAAAGAAATACAATTGACAGTTCAGGGGCAAACAGTAAGTTCCAATTTCGGAACTGTGGCTTCAGCTCAGTTTAATATTGAACAACTGGTTCATGCCGGTATTTCAAATGATCTTTTTTCAGCACGGAAAGTGACCCTGAGCATGGAGGAGGAATCGCTGATGGAAGAAATGGCTAAAATCAGTTATATATCCTATACCGGGCTGAGGGATCATCCGGATTTCATGGAATACCTGAATGTAGTAAGTCCACTGCAGTTTTACAGTGAAACCAATATCGGAAGCCGGCCCAGTAAAAGGAAGAACAGCGGAAAATTGGAATTCAAAGACCTCCGGGCTATTCCCTTTGTGGGTTCCTGGAGCCAGCTCAAACAAAATGTAACCGGGTATCATGGCGTGGGTACTGCCCTGCAGGAAATGGAGAAAAAAGGCAAATGGCAGCAGGTAAAACAACTTTATGCCAATTCCCCCTATTTTAAAACTTTGCTGGATAATAGTGAAATGGCAATGAAAAAATGTTTTTTTCCTTTAACAGAAAGTTTTTCCAAACATCCCCGGTTTGGAAAAATCTGGGCTATCATTTACAATGAATTCGAGCTTACCAAAAAATTTATATTCA
>JAYVXJ010000169.1:0-2280 GCA_043785285.1 Chitinophagaceae bacterium | reverse complement strand
CAAGTAATCCATTGAAATGATGCATTTTTTCAGCTTCGGAATGCGTGTGTGTCAGGTTGTTTCTGGAAATCATTTCCCCGAAATGGATAAGCATGATTTTGCCGAGGCTCTGGAACGAATTATAGTTCAGACTTACCGGAAGTATACGCACTTCTGAACTGATCCTGGCATCATTCATGGCTGCCATCGCGATCCGGGCGGCCCCTTTTTTCATTGGCCGGAGCATCCATTGATTAAGGCAAAGGCCTTCTGCAAAGATCAATACAATGCCACCGGCGGAGAGGATTTGCTGGCATTTGTCGAAACTGGCTTCATTCAGACGGAGATATTCTTTTCCATCGATTAGCCGGTAAACAGGAATCAGTTGCAAAGCGTTGAGCAGTTTCCGGATCAGCGGTTTGCGGAAAGCATCGCCCCGGGCCAGGAAGTGAACAGGCTGATGAAAAAGACTGCCCAGAATAACGGCATCCAGAAACGCATTGGGATGATTACAGGCCAATACCAACGGACCTTTTGCCTTAAACAATTCAGGCTGGTTAGCCCGGATGGTTCTGCAAAAGATTTTCAATCCCAGCCAGACAAATATGCGGAGAAGGTAGTACAATAGATGACTTCTGATTAAATATAGGTAATATCCAAATCTTCAGGCATATCTCAAAGTGCCGGTTGCGCCAGGTAATTGTATTTTTGCAGACGAATAACCGGGATAATTTAAAGAATATGGATAAAACGATAAACTATATTGAAACGAACAGGAAAACCTGGAATGAAAAAACGAAAGTGCATATAAAATCGGATTTTTATGAGAATGAAAATTTTCTGAAAGGGAAATCATCACTGAAGAGCATAGAACTAAACCTGCTGGGCAATATAACCGGGAAAAGCATTTTACATCTTCAATGTCATTTTGGTCAGGATAGTATTTCATTAAGCAGATTGGGCGCAACCGTTACCGGCATTGACTTATCGGATGAAGCTATTAAAAGAGCTAAAGAATTTGCCACTCAAACCCACACTCAAATAAATTTCATATGTTGTAATATATATGATTTACCAAACCACTTGGATGAGCAATTTGATATTGTATTCACGAGTTACGGAACAATTACCTGGCTACCCGACCTTGATGAATGGGCTGGAATCGTTTCCCAATATCTGAAACCTAATGGTAAATTTGTTATTGTAGAGTTTCATCCGGTAGTTTGGATGTTTGACGATCAATTTGACAAAGTGGGCTATAATTATTTCAATACCGGTGCCATTATAGAAACGGAAACGGGTACTTATGCCGATAGAGATGCCCCTCTTGAACAGGATTTTGTGAGTTGGAACCATGGTATAAGTGAACTACTGAATAGTTTAATTAAAAATGGTCTTGAAATCAATTCATTTGACGAGTTTGATTATTCGCCATTTAATTGCTTTATGCATACGCTGGAAACAGAACCTGGGAAATACCGGATTAAGCATCTGGGTAATAAGATTCCAATGATATATTCTATTCTTGCAACCAAGAAAAGCAGATGGTGAATTTATGGGTATGAAAGAAATTTCCATCAGGCCGCTTCTACAGAAAGATAATGCTGAAATGGCTGCTATCATCAGAAGAATATTGACGGAGTTTGACGCCAATAAACCCGGAACTGTTTATTTCGACCCGACAACAGACGATTTATTCACGTTGTTTCAGTCGCCGCATTCTTTTTACTTTATTGCAGAGCTGGAAGGACGGGTAGTTGGTGGTTCCGGTATTTTCCCAACACCCGCTTTGCCTGCGGACTGTTGTGAACTGGTGAAGTTATACCTGCTTCCGGAAACGCGTGGTCTGGGCTTTGGTCAAAAGTTAATGGACGTTTGTTTTGAAAAAGCCAGCGCATTCGGATTTAAAAAAATTTATCTGGAAACCATGCCCGAACTCCGTAATGCGCTGGGGCTTTATGAAAAAGCCGGCTTCACTTATTTACCCGGACCCTTAGGTAAATCCGGCCATTTCGGATGTGATTTGTGGATGATCAAGGAGCTTCAATGATTAAAAATCCTGCCTGCTTGAGAAAAGAAACCAGATCAAAATACGTCCTCTCCGAACTGATTTTGTCTTCCTGAAACCGGAGTACTATTTTCATAAAAAATTATTTTAATAAGGCCAGTTACCTCATTAAAAACCATTTGCATTTTTAATACCTAATCCTATAACTTTATCTGGATTCTAAAATTGCTGTTATGAGAAAATTTCTGATGGCTTCACCTGTACTATTCCTTATTTTTTGCTTCCTGCCTGTT
>JAYVXJ010000168.1:0-2287 GCA_043785285.1 Chitinophagaceae bacterium | reverse complement strand
ATCCAATGAAGAATTCCTTTTATGCGGACCTTCCCCCATGATCTTTGGCGTGCGCGACTGGCTTCTGCAGCAGGGAATCGATGCCCGCAAAATTCATTATGAATTATTTTCGGATCCAGGAGACAATATCCAACCATCATTTAAAACAGTACCCGTTCCCGAAGAAAGTGATCAGCAAAAAAGTTTTGTAACGATCCGGCTCGATGGGGTAAGTCATGATTTTCAACTTCCCTTTAAAGGCGATACCATATTGGAAGCAGCTATAAAACAAGGCGCCGATCTTCCCTATGCCTGCAAGGCCGGGGTTTGCGCAACCTGTCGCGCCAAACTGCTGGAAGGGAAAGTGACCATGGATCAGAACTACGCACTGGCCGACGAAGAAGTGGAGGATGGATTTATTCTCACCTGTCAGTCGCACCCTGCTTCTCCAAGATTAGTAATTGATTTTGATATCCGGTAAATTATTTCTTCCGATAATGGCTAAAGCGTTAGATACACAAAAACAACCTGCTAAAAAGATATGAAATATATTTTAGCCCCCACGCGAATTATACATTGGGACGAGGATACTCTTTACAAAATAGATCCGGATTCCAATCAAAAAATGCAAGGATTAGTTACCGCTGAATTATTTATGGTAAACAATAACAGATTGCCCATTGTTATAGAGGGGCAAATAAAAATCCTTGATCAGGAGGAACAAATATTCAGTTGTATTTTTCATACTAAAGCCTTATTAACCTTTGAGATAAAGGAAAACCCAATCATTGATCTGATAAAAATGTTTGATGAATCATTTATCCAGGAGCAACAGGAATGGAAAATAAGGATAATGGGCACCGCATTAGAAAGTTTTCAAATGGCCGATACTGAACGTAACCCGGAAACGAGATTCAACAAGGCTTATCAAATAATGGAACACGCCCGGAAACGTCAACTTATAGTCTGATTTCAGTTCTTTTCCAGCCGGCAATACTAACAGCTGTTAGTTTTTTTGGCCCAAATAAAGTAATTTTGAGATCATGCCATCCAACGAACAAATATTTGAAGACAAGATGGAACGGGATGTCCGGATTGAACCGAAGGACTGGATGCCGGAGGATTACCGTAAACTGCTGATCCGGCAGATGTCACAGCATGCACACAGTGAAATTGTCGGCATGCTTCCGGAAGGAAACTGGATCACACGCGCACCTTCCCTTCGCAGAAAAGCAACGCTGATTGCGAAAGTACAGGATGAAGCGGGGCACGGACTTTATTTGTATTCGGCTACTGAAACCCTGGGCATCACCCGGGAAGAAACCATTGATCAGCTGCATTCAGGAAAAGCAAAATATTCATCCATCTTTAATTACCCAACACTCACCTGGGCAGATATCGGCGCTATCGGCTGGCTCGTGGATGGCGCTGCCATCATGAATCAGGTGCCGTTATGCCGCGCATCTTTCGGACCTTATGCGCGCGCTATGGTCAGGATTTGTAAAGAAGAAAGTTTTCATCAGCGGCAGGGTTTTGAAATACTGCTCACCCTGAGCCGTGGTTCCGAAGCGCAGAAGCATATGTGTCAGGATGCAATCAACCGCTGGTGGTGGCCTTCTGTTATGATGTTCGGTCCGGCAGACGAAGCCTCTCCCCATAGCCAGAAAAGCATGCAATGGAAAATTAAACGGTTTAGTAATGATGAACTGAGGCAAAAATTCATAGACGTTTGCGCGGAACAGGTGACCGTTTTGGGCATGGAATTACCTGATTCCAAAATGAAATGGAACGAAGAAACCCAGCATTATGATTTCGGCGAAATCAACTGGGAAGAATTCTGGAATGTGGTAAATGGAAACGGTCCCTGCAATAAAGAACGGCTCGAAGCACGGAAAAAAGCACATGAAGAAGGTGCCTGGGTGCGGGAAGCCGCAGCAGCTTATGCAACAAAAAAAAATCATTCGACCAATATCCATTGAGTCATGGAAAAAAATTCATCTTCAGAAAACTGGCCACTCTGGGAAGTGTTCATCAGAACACGACAAGGACTCGATCATAAACATGCGGGAAGTCTCCATGCCGCAGATGCCCAGATGGCATTGGAGAATGCCCGTGATGTGTATACCCGCCGTAATGAAGGGATCAGTATCTGGGTGGTGGAAAGCAGGCATATTCACGCATCCAGCCCCGATGAAGCTGCTGCATTCTTCGATCCCGCCAATGATAAAGTGTATCGCTATCCTACTTTTTATCAACTACCGGATGAATTAAAAAATATATGAACTATTTTTTTACTGTCAATAAAATA
>JAYVXJ010000167.1:0-2292 GCA_043785285.1 Chitinophagaceae bacterium | reverse complement strand
TTCGCGAATATGGTTTTTGCTTTAGGAAAATAAGCATCATAATCAAATTTACCTGAAGCGTTCTTTTGGTATACGGTAACCTGTTGATTGGCTTTTATATTTTTTTGCAATTGGTACTGCTGATCCGGCCATACGATCAGCATACTGTCAATTGAAGACAAAGTATCCAGGCCGAAATGTAACCGGGGATCCGAAGAAGATTGAAATCCCCGGGTCAGCATTAATTGCAGATACTGGATTTTACCTTTATTAAACAGGTATATTTTAGATCCAATGCCGGAAGTATTTGCATTATTACCTTTGCAGGTAATGGAGAGGTAATTTTTCAATCTTCCATTCGTGTTCCTATAGACAAATGCCTCCCCATTGATTCGGTTTACAATTAAATCAAGGTTGCCGTCATTGTCCAGATCGGCATATGCAGCTCCGTTGGAACAGGATGGTATATTCATTCCCCAGCCGATGCTTTCATCCGTAAAACGGCCCGATTCATTTCCTTTGAAAATATAATTATGGACCTGACCGTCAGGCATTTTAGACAACGCAAGGGGGTCCAGGCGCGTGGATGCGCGCATTTGCCTGCTTACATTTCCAGCTGTAATAAAGCGGATATAATCCAGGTCCAATGGCCTTTTTACAATTCCGTTGCTGATAAACAGGTCCTTTATTCCGTCGTTATCATAATCTGCCAGCAGGGGACTCCAGCTCCAGTCGGTAGCAGCTATGCCGGCTATCAATCCCTGTTCACTGAAAGCAACGCCGTTGCCCAGGTTTTTCTGCAGGCAGTTTCTAGAATATTGGTTTTGAAATCCATTTTGCCGGATGGTATAATTGTATATATCAAACTGATCGCCCCCGCTATATGTTTTCAAATATTTTTCCTCTTCCGGCAACATATCCACCGTTACAATATCGGGCTGGCCATCATTGTTATAATCTGCAATATCATTGCCCATACTATAACGGGAGAAATGGTTAAAGTGTTCCTCCCCACTTTCCCTGAATGTACCGTCATGCTGATTGATATAATAATAATCGTTTTCCTGAAAATCGTTGCCCACGTAAATATCCTCCCAGCCGTCATTATTAAGATCGGCTACGGATACACCGAGCCCATAGCCCAATGCGCTGCTGTAGATTCCGGCTTCAGCGCTGACATCAGCAAATCTTTCCTGCGGTGCATGGCCATCATTCCTGTATAATTTATCGCCTGCCAAAGGGCTTACGAATTTACGTATTGAGGTATCTCCATATGTTTCCACAGAATGCGAAGACTGGTTAAGCAGGAAGCAGTCCAAATCTCCATCATGGTCATAGTCAAAGAACACGGCTTGGGTGGAATACCCGGAGAAATCCAGGCCGTAGGCGGCAGCACTTTCTGTAAAAGTTCCATCATGGTTATTAATAAACAATTCATTATGCCCCTTTAACCCCAGTTTCTGATTTACCGAACATACATAAATATCCAACCAGCCATCACCGTTCACATCTGCCATGGTTGCACCCGTACACCAGTCTGCACTTCCTTTCACACCGGCTTTATCTGTGATGTCTTCAAATTCGAAGTTTCCCTTATTCAGATAAAGTTTATTTTTGCCCTTTCCATTCGCTGTAAAATAGATATCCGGCAAACCATCCTGGTTGATATCTCCTACCGCCACCCCGCCACCGTTATAGTAGTACAGGTAATTCAGGATATTCAGGGAATCATGATCCGTCAATTGATTATTAAAATGTATATGGGTCTGCTCGGAAGAAACGGGTATAAACAAGTGAGACCTATGTTTGCAGGAGGATAGTGCCGCGATCAGAATCACGATCTCAAATAAAACAAATGAGCGATCTCTTTTTAACAAAGTCAGTACGGTTATTTTGAAAAAATCTGCAGGTCTTCGTTGTTTCTGGCCATCAGGATATCATCACCGGACGCAGTATGGATTTTTTTTACATCCCGTAATTCGCCTTTGATAAACAATCCGCTTTCCATTGGTTTTAAATATCGCAACTGATGTCGGGAATCGCCCAGGAAGCTAATTCCGTAACTGGCATCATAACGACCGGTTTCCGGTTTCAGTCCGTAAAAATTTCCACCCAAAAAAACATCTATATACCCATCTCCATTCAAATCGGTTGCCAGAATCCCAAATACAGGTGAAAGCTGTGCTTCTGTCGGCAGGGGGACCATCTTAAATTCATCCCGGCCCTCATTATAGAAAATACAGGTCCGGGTCTGTTTCACCTCCAGCTTGGTGGCATGGTTTAACTGTTGCGGCGTAAAGACTTCTTCCATTG
>JAYVXJ010000166.1:0-2295 GCA_043785285.1 Chitinophagaceae bacterium | reverse complement strand
CCTGAATCAGCTGTATCCGGTCGGGCCAGGGACTGGCAGCCATATTTTCTTTTGCCTGTTCGAAAGCCCCTTCATCAAGTTCTATTGCATCAAACCGGGCCTGATTTTTCTGTGCCAGCATCAGGGTTAGCAAACCCGTACCTGCGCCGATATCCAGCACGCATTGGGCTTCTTGTAATCTGCTGGCAGTCCATGCACCAAGTATACAGGAATCGGTACATACTTTCAGGGTAGACCGTTCCTGGTGAATCGTAAATTGCTTAAACTGGAAATAGGAATTAGCCATGCATATGTGTTCCCCAGGCAGCTCTTGCACTGGCCGTGACCGTTAGTGGAGAAAACTGCTGATCCAGGTATTTATAATATCCGGTGATGGCAATCATCGCGGCATTATCCGTGCAGTATTCCATTTTCGGAATGAAGGTTCTCCAGCCATTGACTTTGCCCATTTCCTGAAATGCCTGCCGTAAGCCCTTGTTCGCGGCTACTCCGCCGGCGAGACAAACATCTATGATTCCTGTCTCTTCAGCTGCCTTCTTTAATTTATTGAGTAAAATAGAAACGATGCGGAGCTGTATGGAAGCACAGATATCCGGAAGGTTTTTTTCTATGAATTCAGGATCTTTTCCTTGTTGCTCCTGCAGAAAATATAGGATCGACGTTTTGAGTCCGCTGAAACTAAAATTCAATCCGGGAATTTTCGGTTCCGGAAATTTGAATCGCAATGGATTTCCGGATGCTGCATACCGGTCAATCAACGGGCCGCCAGGGTAGGGGAGTCCGAGCATTTTGGCGGATTTATCAAAGGCTTCGCCTGCCGCATCATCCGTTGTTTCTCCAATTACTTTTAATTCAACAGGAGATTTACAAACAACAATTTGTGTATGTCCGCCGCTCACGGTTAAACATAAAAAAGGAAATTCAGGTTTTTTATGCGGATCCGTTGCTCCTTCAATCAGGTTAGCGAGCACGTGCGCCTGCATATGATGCACAGCAATCAATGGGATGTTTAAGGAAAGCGAAAGCGACTTTGCAAATTGAGATCCGACGAGCAGGGAACCAATCAGTCCGGGTGCCTGTGTAAAGGCCACAGCACTCAGTGAAGAAAGATCGAATCCGGCAGTTTTCATCGCCTGATCTACTACGGGAACGATGTGCTGAATATGCGCGCGGCTGGCCAGTTCCGGAACAACACCTCCATAGCGGCTATGGATTTCCTGACTCGCTATGATGTTGGAAAGAATATGGCCATCGCGACAAACCGATGCTGCCGTTTCATCGCAGGAAGACTCGATCGCTAACAGGGTAATGGACAAAGGAAATAATTTAAAATTCCTGCATAGATATTTACCCATGAGGAAAACAGAAAAACGATCAGGTAGTGGACCGTATGGCAACCACCGGATCCATTTTAGCTGCAGTAACTGCCGGAATAATGCCTGCTATTATTCCTACCAGCAGACAAATACCTACAGCCAGCGCAATAATATTCATGGGAATAAATACTTTGAAACTGAGGATGGACGAGAAAATCGCTGCCAGAATGAACACCGCAATCAGTCCGATCAGTCCTCCTATGATACACAGAAAAGATGATTCAAGTAAAAATTCAGAAAGGATTGTACTCTTTTTGGCTCCCAGTGCTTTTTTCAATCCGATTTGTCCTGTACGTTCCCGTACCGTTACAAACATAATATTAGCCACACCAAACATGCCTACAATAAGGGAAAGGGCTGCAATGGCCCATCCGCCTTTATTGATATTGGAGAAAATAGTTTCCATTTCCCGGCTGAAGGATTCGATATCATTTAAGGAGTAATCATCTTCCTGGCCCGGGGCTAATTTATGGATGGAACGCATGGCCCCGGTCAGCTCATCTTTCAAGGCAGGGATACTTACGTTTTCTTTTCCTTCTACTATAATTTTTGGCTGGGCATCCACATCGCGGGTTATCTGTTTTAAAAACTTGTAAGGCATGATCACGCAATCATCATACTGCCACATGTCCATCATACTCTGTCCCTGCTTTTCAATAACCCCAATCACAATCGCGGGTTTGCCATTTTTCAGTCTGACCGTTTTACCAATAGCGCGCTCCGGTTTAGAAAATAATTTTTCGGCAACATTATATCCCAATACCAGTGAATTGGTTCCACGATCAAAATCTGTTTGTTGCAGGTAACGGCCTTCCCCGATGCCAAAGTGTTCAATCTTGGCAAAATCTTCACCTGCTCCATAATAATTAATGCCGGAAAGAATATCGTTTTCAAACTCCACTACCGAATTATCCTGGGT
>JAYVXJ010000165.1:0-7668 GCA_043785285.1 Chitinophagaceae bacterium | reverse complement strand
GGATGCTCAGGTCTGCACCCTTCTTCATATTATAAGAACCTTCCACGAACATGGTCATAACGGTGGAGCGGATCTCCATCCGGCTGATGGTAATATTGTTGCCCTTGATGATAAACCGGTCGTGGAGATCGGCAAACTGGATATCGGAAAAATTCCGGGTTTTAAAGACCGTCTGCGAAATCTTTTTGACCGGTTCAAAATCGATGAGCCGGCCCTGCTGCAGATTAAAATCAATCTGACCCCTGGTGCTGTCGGGGATCAGTTGCAGTTTTTCCGTTACTTCTCCTTTCAAATCTATGCTGGCATTCAGATTGCCCTGAATGTTTTTATCGGTGATGGCCTGCTGTCCGAAATTATTGAACGCATCGAATACTTTACTCACATCAACGTGCTTCAGGTTTGCCTTAAAAGAAAATGGATTTGAAGCGGTTTCATTTCGTAAAGCGCCACTGGCTTCAACAGATCCGCCGGCATGGTCGAGCATGATATTTTTAATATTGATGGCATTGTCGTTCAGCACCATACGGGTACGGATGCCCGTTGCCGAAAATTTTTTATATTTAAGTTGTTTGGCCTGCAGGTTCAACTCTATACTGCTGGTCTCCATTAAGTGCGTTATTTTTGAAAGGCTTTCCGCGAGCAGGAGGATCTTTTTCTTCCTGGATACGATGCCGGCTCTTTTTTTCAGAAAAGTTTTGAAATCATTCAGGTTGATCCTGTTGCTGCGAATGTTCCAGTCCAGCGTAAGCTGATTAGAGTTTTTGTCGATCAGTGACAACAGATTTTTTAAGCTACCGTTCATCAGCAGGTCGGTGTTGCCGGTATTTACATGCAGATCTTCAATGAACATATCGGTACCAGCAAAGCGGATTTTTCCTTTGCCGTTCATGAGGTTGAAATTTCTGGGCACGTAGGTGATTGCTGCGGAGTCCATATAAAAATTACCATTCAGATTTTTAGGAATATCACTTCCATCGGTGACGGGACCGCTATAGCGGAGGTCTACTTTACCCGAGCCTTTGTTGAAACTAAATGTTCTGTCGTCGAGCAGGTTATTGAGTACATCCAGCCGGAATCCGGCTTTCACATTACAGCTCATAGCAGGCAGAATGAGATTGCGGATGATCATCGAATCAGAATGGAAAGCCATGCCCTGCCAGGTGCCATCCAGCGCAGTGAACCGAAGCACGGAGTTTTCATCAGTATGCCCCATTTCTTTGATGGATTCATTGGTAAAATAGCCTGTGAAAGAGGCATTCTCCAGTTCGGTAAGTGGCGTGTGGATGGCTTTGTTTTTAACGGTAACGTTGATCCGGATCAGCGGTATTTTATATGCGGTGTCCGTACCATCCAGGGAGCATTTAACCAGGCTGATTCCATCTGAAATATCATATTGGTTGAGTTTTGTGCGGATATTTTTGGTAACGAATGAAGCTGCTTTTTTGAAAGCCAGGTTTTCTGTTTGTAAGGAAAGTGTAAAAAGGGCGGGCACTTCTGCCAGGAAGAACTTGCCCGTGGCTGTGAACGCCTGCCTGTCTATTTCGATCCTGATCTTTTCAAACTGCAGGATTTTGCTTTCGGGGTTGTACAGGATGTTGAATTTTCCCCGTACGGTTTTTCCTTCAATAAAACTTCCTTTCTCGTGGTTAAAGGTCAGGCTCTTTACGGTGCTGAGGAGATTGATATCCAGGCTGAGCTGGGGCTGATCCTCCGCTGTTTTTACTTTACAGACCAGCCGGGGGATCCCAATGGAAAAAAACTTGTTTTTGTCTTTCTTCTCTACGATCAGGTTGGAGTTGCGGATCTCCAGGTTCGGATAGTGCAACTGCGTTGCTGCCGTTTTGTTGGCGGGATTCCTTTTTTTAAAAACGGACGTATTATTATATCCGGTAGAATCGGTGTAGAGATAGATGAGCGCATTTTCCAAGATGATTTTACTCACGCGGAGATGACCGGTGATTAATTGAAAGATATCCAGGCTGGCAAAGGCTTTCGGGACGTTGAGCAGGTCATGGTGATGCTCCGTCCAGAGACTGTCCCGAACACTTATATTCTCCAGTACAATAGAGACTTTTGGAAAAGTATAGAACAGGCTGGCGCTGATATCTCCAATGGTTATTTCTCCATTAAGGCTTTTATCAGATTCGGTTTTTATATATCGGAGAATCTCCGCCTTATGATATTTCAGGTAGATCCAGCCACCGAAGGAGATTAAAAGAAGAAGACCCAGAAGAACTGCCAGGATCCGAAGACTGTATTTTAAAGCTTTTTTCATTTTACGCTTACTGCTGAACGTGGAATGCTTCGACTGTTGTAATCGAAGCCACTACGGTTATGTAACAAAAGGCTTGCCTACGCAAGAGCTTGGGCAGATAAGGCGTTCAACCGTCAACCATTCAGCGTGGCGGCCTTTTCAAATACACGCTATAATCCGGCTGAATCACATCATAATCCTGATGCATCAGCGGGGACGTCATCAGGAAATCTGCCGTTGACCGGTCGCAGGCAAAGGGGATATTCCATACCACACCGAGGCGCAGCAGAGCTTTGATATCTGGATCGTGAGGCTGGGCTTCCATCGGATCCCAGAAAAAAATGAGCACGTCTATTTTTCTTTCGGCGATACGGGCTCCGATCTGCTGGTCTCCGCCCAGCGGTCCGCTCATGTATTTGGTGATGGTCTGGTTCAATGCCTTCTCCAACATTTTTCCGGTGGAACCGGTGGCAAAAAGCCGGTGGTGGGAAAGCGCGGTCTTGTTATATATGGCCCATTCTATGAGTTCTGCCTTTTTATTATCGTGTGCAATCAGGGCTATGCGCTTACTACTACCCATCTTATGAATGTTCATGCCGGATCATGTTGTTGGATGCAAGATAGGAGAATGATTGTTTGAGCTGGAATCAAAATGAGGTTCAAAGTCTGCTTATTTTCGAATAGTTCACGGAACGGCATGAAATTTGTTCACATGTTATCCCCATTTTTACTAACCCATGAGCAAATTTTGGTTAACGCTGGCTACGGCCATGTGCTGTTGTACCGTGATGTGCCAGACGACAAATGATAATCCGTCTCATACTCCCGAACGGGATAGTACGCCGTTATTTTCACATTTTACAGTGAACGACCGGAATGGAACGGCGGTTTTGAAATGGGGCACTTCCACAGTTAAGCCGGATGATTATTTTATTGTGGAGAAAAGCACGGACGGAACGCATTTTGAAACCATGAGTGCGATCGGCAGTAATTCAGTAACTACCGATTCTGCTTTTACAATAACGGACAATGCGGTTGGCAGCGGAATGGTTTATTATAGAATCCGGATTTCGGGAGAAAGCGGAAATGTAATTTATTCAAAAACGGTCAGCACGAGCGTGAGTATAGCGGGTGATTTTCGTTTTTATCCCAACCCGGTCGACAAGCTTTTGATTATTCGCAGTTCTCATCCATTGACCATCCAGGTGATGGATGCATATGGCATCGTCTGGTTCAGTCAGGATGTAGATGCGGGTATGCAGATAATTAATGTTTCAACATTGCAAAAAGGCAATTACATTCTCAAGGCAACAGATAAAGAAAGCAACACCGTCATTTCCGAACAACTTATCAAGAGTTGAGTTTTTCGCGTACTTATCCCCAATAAAATCAGATAAATAGCGGATAATATATTTAACGATTCCTATTGCAGGTCTCGCTAATTTCTATTATCTTTACATCGGTTTTTCATAGGATATTGGATTTTAAAACGGGGTTGAATTTTTATTCTGACCCCTTTTTTTATGCCCTGATGTTCTCCCCTTCCTTCGGCTCTTTAAAAAAACGAAGGCCATCCTTTCGGACAGCCTCTGTACTTACCAACCCAAGCAAATAGAATATCGTTAAGCCTCCTGCATTTCTTTAATTTTCGCGCGGATCTTTACTTCTATTTCAGCGGCCAGTTCCGGATTATCCAGCAACAGTTGCCGCACGGCATCCCGTCCCTGTCCCAGCTTATCAGTGCCGTAACTGAACCAGCTTCCGCTTTTTTGTATGATGCCGAATTCAACACCCATATCAATGACTTCTCCCATTTTTGAAATCCCTTCTCCGAAGATGATATCAAATTCTGCGCTGCGGAAAGGAGGCGCCACTTTGTTCTTCACTACTTTCACCTTTACGTGATTGCCAATGGCCTCATCGCCGTCTTTTATCTGCGCCATACGCCGGATATCCAGCCTCACGGAAGCATAAAATTTCAACGCATTCCCGCCAGTAGTCACTTCCGGATTTCCAAACATCACACCGATTTTTTCACGGAGCTGGTTGATGAATATGCAAATCGTATTGGTTTTGCTGATCGTTGCCGTTAGTTTCCGCAATGCCTGCGACATCAGTCTCGCATGCAGTCCCATTTTACTGTCGCCCATCTCCCCTTCCAGTTCACCTTTCGGTACGAGGGCGGCAACAGAATCGATTACCACAACATCGAGCGCACCGGAAAGAATCAGGCGGTCCGCGATTTCAAGGCCCTGTTCGCCGTAATCCGGCTGGGAGATCAGGAGACTGTCTACATCTACACCCAGCTTGCGGGCATAGTTGCTGTCGAAAGCATGTTCGGCATCAATTATTGCGCACATGCCACCCTTCTTCTGGGCCTCCGCAATCACATGGATAGCGATTGTTGTTTTACCGGAAGATTCCGGGCCGTAGATTTCAATTACCCTTCCCCGTGGTAATCCACCGATGCCCAGGGCTACATCCAGGCCGATTGAGCCGGTTGAAACAACTTCCATCGGTTCGGTACTTTTTTCATTCATCATCATCACACTTCCTTTACCGAAATCCTTGTCTATTTTATCGATGGTTAACTTAAGCGCCTTTAGCTTTTCTGCGTTTCCGGTTGACATTTTAGTTTATTTTATCATTTAAAGTAGTGGATTCCCCAAAGCTAGGAGAAATATTTTATACACACTAATAAATTTAGTAAAAAATCACTAATATTTTTGGTTAATTTAAAAAGGCCCCGGCAAAAGACAGGGCCGACATGAGAAATTCTGATCTAAAGAACTGGTGCGAAAGCTGCCGGAGGGCTGCTTTCATTTGGTAAAGAGAAGGAAATCCGGAACACAGGACAATACCATTAATGTGGTAATTTTGAATGCATGAATCGGATTGATAGATTATTCGGCATGCTCACGCTCCTTCAATCTAAAAAATACGTAACGGGAGAGAAGATTGCAGAGAAATTCAATATCAGCGTACGTTCCGTTTACCGGGATATCAAGGCGCTCAACGAACAGGGAATTCCCGTCAGCTTCGAGCCATACCGGGGGTATTTTGTGGTGAACGGCTATTTCCTCCAGCCGGTCTCTTTCAGCACCGATGAAGCCAATGCCTTATTATTAATGGAGTCCATTGTTTCCGGCTTTGCCGATAAATCCATCTTTCTGCACTATTCGAGTGCGCTGACCAAAGTAAAATCGGTGCTTCGTTCATCACAAAAAGAGTCCATAGAATTTCTGGCCAACAATATCAAGTTTCAGGCACCTCCCTGCTTTATCCGGCATGCTGATTATTTATCCAGCATTCAACAAGCCATTTCCCAACGCCGGGTGTTGGAAATAGAATATACCAATCTGCAGAAAGAAGTTTCGAAACGAAAAGCCGAACCCATCGGATTGGTTTTTTACGCCTTTAACTGGCATCTCATCGGATGGTGTCATCTCAAAAAGGATTACCGCGATTTCCGGGTCTCCCGCATTCTGCGCTTACAATGCACCGACGAAGATTTCACCCGTAAAAAGCACATTGAAATGAACGACTACATGAAACAGATCCCGGTGGATTTTTAATTTCCCCTTTTTTTTAAAAAAATATTTTGCCCTGCCATAACGTTGTCAGTGCCCGATATTTACTTTGTTAAATATCAAAAACAAAATGATCATGAACACGCTCATCAACTATTTTAAGAATCAACTCCAGGAAGAAACGGCAACCACCCGTAAAATGCTGGAAAGAGTTCCGGCAGACAAGCTCGACTGGCAGCCACATCCAAAAAGCATGAGCCTCGTGCGGCTGGCCACGCATGTTGCCGAGATCCCTAACTGGATCCCGATGGTTACCGACATGGATGAACTGGATTTTTCCAAAGGGAACTATACAGCTCCAACCATCAACAGCAGTAAAGACCTGGTGGATTATTTTGACCAAAACGTGAAAGACGGAAAGGCCGCGCTGGATAAGGTTTCAGACGATATCCTGAACAAGCCCTGGAGCATGCGCAATGGAGAGGAGATCTATATGACTTCCCCCAAAGGAGACGTTCTCCGCATGACCCTTTCCCAGCTCATTCACCACCGGGCACAGCTCGGCGTTTACCTGCGACTGTTAGATATACCCATTCCAGGAAGCTATGGTCCGAGTGCAGATGAACAGTGATTAAGGTTTATATAGAACGTTTCGGATCATCGTGACGATGAACGGAATCAGGGTTTAAACGTAAAGCTCCGGATCACCACTTCAACATTCGATTGGTCGCCGGGCGGATTGCCTCCAAACAACCAGAAATTAATATGTACGGGCATTGCGAGGCGACTGATCGAAGTCGTGGGGTTCGTAAACGTTGAAGAGAAAATTTCGTCTTTCGGATCAGTGGAACCACCGTTGAAACTGGCGCAGATCACCGTGTCCGCATTCCGTTTAAAATAATGCGTACTCAAATTGGAGTTCAGAACGAATTCTTTGGTGGTCGCGCTGTCTTTAAATTCCTTTTTTGCAGGCCAGATCGTATAGTTCAGATTGGGGTAAGCGGGGTTGCCCCATCTGGCTATTTCAATATCCATCTCATCAAGACCATCATTGCCCGAATAATTAAACAAGCCCAGCACCAGGTTCTTGTCGAACTTATCAATAGCTCCTTCCACAACAAACTGATACGTACCATATTCAAAAGATTGCTGTGAAGTGACCTCTGCACATTGCCATTGGCCCGTTAGCTTGTCTTTTCTGATCCATAAATGGAGATACCCATCCTCCCCCACAAATGCGGAATAGTCATTGAAATAATTCGGTCCTGGCCCCTGTTTGCCGGACGTATTACGAACCGTCCATTTATATCCGCTGAAGGAAATGGTTCTTTCAGGAAGTGCGGGCAGACGATCGGCTAGTGTTGTTGAATCCTGCTTCAGATTTTGAGCCTGGCAAACGAGCAAGCAAAAAAAACAAGAGCCGGCGAAAAGGAATTTTAACATACTGAAGATTTCGCTGATTGAATGAGCGCTAATGTAGCATTTAAAGAAAAGGAAACAGAAATGAAGGCAGCAAAATATGGTTAAATTCGCGCTAACAAAGAAAGTTCAGCTGATGAAAAGGATTCTGCTTTTGTTGCTGCTTGCGCCTGCGCTCTGTTTCAGCCAGAATAAACCGCCTGATTTCTGGATAGGCGCGGGATATGCATTTTATCCCGGCTCCTCTGCCGACGTTCATTTAGGTTCCGATGCTAAAAACCCGTTCAAATCCGGATTCACTGCTGAGCTAACCGTGGAAAAGCAGTTGAACTCATTTCTGTATGCCGGACTCGGATCTTCTTTGTTGACGTTCAAAGATCTGCACAATACCTATGTGCCGGTTTTTGCCGATATCCGGGTGATCGGAACCGGGAAGTACAAACTCTATTCTTTTTTAAATCCAGG
>JAYVXJ010000164.1:0-2296 GCA_043785285.1 Chitinophagaceae bacterium | reverse complement strand
CTGAAACCTCCCGAAGGAAACATGGTATATCCCCAGAGCATTTCATAAAGGGAGATATCTACTGCACCGAGACAAATAGAAGGATAGGGTTCGAGTTTGGATTGAATATTGATATTTTTTAAAAAATCAACAAAGCGTTTGGGGGTAACCTGTTTCATGATAAATGCAGACGCACAATTGAGCGAATAAGCCAGTGCCGTGGCCATGCTTACAATTTCTCCTCTTCCTCCGCATTGTCCTTTGGCCGGAACCAGCCCATATCCGTCAAAATACTGCGCTTCATTTTGGCATGGCGTTTCAGGTGTAAAACCGGCGTCTTCAATAGCATCGGAATAGAGCAGGGGCTTGATAGAAGAACCTACCTGCCGCTTGGTATTGATATTGACGTGATCGAATTTGTATGTTTTGAAATCAATACCACCCACCCAGGCTTTCACCGCACCACTCATCGGATCCATGGCCATGAATCCGGTCTGGAGCATCTGATGATGATATTTTATAGAGTCCAATGGGCTCATTACCGTATCTTTTTCTCTCCTGCTGTTCCAGGCAAACACTTTCATCTGAACGGGCTGATCAAAACTTTTGCGGATCTCCGCGGCCGGAACAGCATCGTCTTCCATTGCCTGCCAACGTTCGCTGTTGCGCATTAAGGATTCCAGTATATTCTGGTGATCCTTCCAAATAGTGCCCTTTTTCAGGGAAGCCTGGGCGCTTAATACTTTCTGCAGCATAGGCATTTGTTTGGCAACAGCTTCATCAGCATATATCTGCATTCTCGGATTGATGGTCGTGTAGATTCTTAATCCGTCTTCATATAAATCAAAGGACTCGCCGGTTGCCGGATTTTTATGTTCCTTACACCATTTCTTCAGGTCATCCCGGATCACGTCCCTGAAATACGGGGCGAGCCCGTTATTTTCATCCAGCTTTTTGTAGTTGGACATATCAATGGGAATCAATTTATATTGCCGGGCTTTGGCTTCATCCAGATAATTACTTTCCACCATCCGGTTAATAACTGTGTTGCGTCTTTCGATGGCTGCTTTGGGATTTTTTCTGGGATTATACAACGTGTTTCCGCTGAGCATTCCGATCAGCATGGCGGCTTCATCCACGCTCAGGCGATCCGGTTCTTTTTGATAGAAAGTGCGTGCGGCATTGCGGATGCCGTAAACATTGTCGCCGAAAGGAACCGCATTCAGATATAGCGCAAGGATTTCTTCTTTGGTAAAATTTCTTTCCAGTCGTACGGCGGTAATCCATTCCTTTAGTTTCTCTATCCCCCGGCGTACCATATTCCTGGAGCCCTGTCCCAGCATGTATTTGGCCAGTTGCTGGGTGATGGTACTTCCGCCGCCATCGCGACCTAGTTTTACTACGGCCCTCAATACACCCATACCATCGATTCCGGAATGTTCGTAAAATCTTTTATCCTCCGTAGCCAGCAGGGAATTGATGGCATTTTTGGATATATCGCGATATTCCACATTGCTCCGGTTACTTTTATCCTTATAGTATTTCCCCATCAGCGTGCCATCATCAGCATAAACTTCAGACGCCAGCATGATGGAAGGATTCTCGAGTTCTTTTAAGGAGGGGAGTGAACCGAAAGCACCCCCATTGATCAGCACTAAAAAAATGATGAAAGCACCAAGGCCGCCAAATAAGATTTTCCAGAAAATGGGGGTTGCCTTTTGCATATTTTTTTATTAAACAATTGAATCAATATATTTCCTTTCTGCTACCATCACTTAATGGGCGGGAATATACCGGGATAATATACTGACAAGAATTTTTTATAAGCCTGAATATCCTTATTTGATTGTAAGGTCGCCAGATTCTGATCATCAATAATAATAAAAGAATACTTATTTGCAGGAAGCCAGGGCAGAATTTCCCTTCCTGCCAGCTTTCCAGCCTTATCCAGATAGAGCAGGGCGGCACTTGCATTTTCAAATCCGCTGATCACTACGATTTTAATGCTGTCGCTCAATACCACCTGATTAATTCCGAAATGTTTTCCATAATAGGTCTCCCGGTTATACCGGTCAAAGGCATTCTTTGATTCCGTTACATAAACCGGGTCTACTTTATCCATGATGAGGGCCACGGCATGGGGCTTTTCCGGTGCAGCAGTAAAAGGAGAAGCAAATGCCGGTGGCTTTTTGAATTGAATGGAGTCCGGCTTATTCTTTACCATATGCCTACTATCTGCGGTTAATTTTTCTCTCTTTATTACTGATGTGGAATCGGATGGTGATGATTTCGGTTGTCCTTTTCCGCTATCAGTTAA
>JAYVXJ010000163.1:0-2298 GCA_043785285.1 Chitinophagaceae bacterium | reverse complement strand
GGGCTGGGGTATAGTTTTCTATTTGCGTAGTAAGCGGTTCAGCAAAGACAGTTTTTTGCATGGGTATATTGGCCATCTTATTTTTCTTTTTCCAGGTGAGCTATTCTTTCGTAATTTTTTTCAATGGCTTCCAACGTTTTCCAACTCTGGTATAAACCACGTGGAACGTGGAAGCAACCTTTCCATTTCCCTCCTTTTGAGGGGAGTAGTACTTCTCCTTGTCTGTTCAGGTAGCCGTACCATTCTCCGTTTTGCGGATCGGGGAAATGCGCCCAGGTATACGCATGTACTTTTTCAAACCAATCCCAGCACCGCTCATCACCGGTGAGAAGAAATCCTTTTAATAAGCTGATGATGGCCTCTATATGTACCCACCATATTTTCTGATCCCATTCCAGTTGCAGGGGGGAGTGCTCTTTGATATCGAGAAAGTAAAATATTCCGCCATATTCTTTATCCCAGCTATATTTCAAAATATTTATTGTAATATCTACCGCTTTTTTTATCAGCTCTTTATTTCGTGAGCGCTTAGCCAGATCCATCACAAACCACATAGACTCCAGGCCATGTCCCGGATTTATCAGACGGCCTTCAAAAGAATCTGAAAAAGATCCTTCCAGGGTAACATTTTCCAGAATCAGGCCCGAAGCAGGCTGGTAAAACACATTCATAACGGAATGTATCCCTTTGGCTATGATGTTTTCTAACAGGACCGGATCAAGTAAGTGCTCGATTTCCAATACGAGGTTGCAAAGAATCATTGGCAGTGCGAAACTCTGAAGAGATCTTGTTCCCGGATAAACTTTAGAATATTTTCCTTTCGGGTTTTCCTGCCTTCTTAAGATTTTGTGAAAGGTCTCCACCGCGATGTCTCCGTATTCTTTATTATTTGTTGCCTGGTATAACTGCCCAAAAGCCATAGAAGCAAAACAATCTGAAAAAATATTATACGGTTGGGTAAGCGGGGCGCCTTCCCGATTGAGCGAAAAATACCAGCCCCCTTGAGGATCTCTTCCATGTTTTTTAAGGAATTCGGCTCCATGAATGGCAAAATTTAACCAGTCCTGTTTTTTTTCTACCCGGTTATACAGCATAGCAAAACACCAAACCTCCCGGCATTGGAGCCAGATAAATTTATCGGTGTCATAGACAGCCCCTTTGATATCCAGACAGGTAAAATATCCTCCAAACTCATTGTCTTTTGAATATTTGAGCCAGAAAGGGACAACGTCATTCAATAGATTTTCACGATAGATCTTTGCGTAGTCAGGTATATTCATAGAAATAATTGCTAATTTATTTTTCTGTTGCCTTCCGGTCACTTAAATACTTTTTATAATCCAAAAACAGTTGTACGGTCTTTTCACCTCCGGGTTGAATAGACATTCCAGGACTATTCAGGAGACCGGGAAACTGATAGCAAATGATTTTTTCGAAATTGGGGAAACGGTGTAAGTCGCTTAATAACCCTTTAATCGGGCGAGGCACCAAAGCGTTATCAGGAGCAAAATCAAACACTTCCATATCCATCCATAAATGAGTTGAAGCAGCGTTGCAAAGTTTTTGAAGCACATTTGCCGCCTCTTCACCGGTATAATCTTCTTTGGGCATACGGTGAAAGCCAAAGGGGCAAAGAATATCCAGGTTAGGCAGTAACTTGCTATAGGTCTCTTTTGCATTAAGTATGTTATAGCTATTTGTTGCCAACATAACCGGTTTGTCAGGGGTAAGCTGATGCGCATAAGCACTGAAGTCATGAAAGAAATCGACAATATCTTTTCGTTGTTGTGGATTACCCAATCCCCCGTCCATCTCTTCACTGATATACCATCCATAGAAAGATGGATGATGTCCGTACTTTACCCACAGTTCCTGAGCAACTTTCTTGTGCCATTCAAGCGAACCCTTGGTAAAATCGAACCATGCATATAGCCCCACAGCAATAAAAACATTCATATCATTTTTATCTGCTTGGGAGAGAACGGCTTCAACGGGGTCATTGGCGGCTATCGGCATACGTCCCGGGAAAAGTTCTGAGGGGTAATAAGCAAGGCCTTTATAGCCTTCTTCATCAATTTTATGTTTATCGACGTACATCTGGTTGCGAAATAGTTCCTGCATTACGATAATATTCATCTCTAATTCGTGCTGTGCATTTACCAGTTCACGCCATTGATCATCGGTCATCTTTTTAATGTCTGCATTCCAAAACCTGCCTTCTGTTTCGCTCCAATGATAAAACCCCATAAAGGCCCCATCTATTTTCTTTGTCGAGCGGATATCCGAAGCTATGATCCG
>JAYVXJ010000162.1:0-2303 GCA_043785285.1 Chitinophagaceae bacterium | reverse complement strand
CAGGTTTCCCATTGCATTTTCCCAAAACTTCTGGTTTACCAGGCAACCGGGTATTTTCACAAGTTCCTCAATTCCGATATCCATTTTCAACCAGGTGAAACCTTGTTCCTCTATACGGAATTTAATCAGCTTCAGCTGTTCATCGGGAGATTTAGCTTCCGGCGTATCTGCGTATATTCTTATTTTATCACGATATCTTCCACCTAACAACTGCCAGGCGGGAACGTTGTAAGCTTTGCCGCATAAATCCCAAAGTGCCATTTCCACGCCGCATACGCCACCTGCCTGGCGGGCAGGACCACCAAATTGTTTAATCGTTTTAAAAATCATTTCCACGTTACAGGGATTTTGCCCAAGTATGCGGCTTTTAAGCATCAATGCATAACGTGGATCGGCTCCGTCCCGCACTTCCCCAAGACCATAAATTCCCTGATTGGTATCAATACGAATAATGGCAGTACCTCCAAGAACGGTTGTTAAAGCATAACGCATATCCGTAATCTTCAAATCTGACGGACTTGAGGTCCTATTGACCTTTGAAGTGGTTTGAGCAATAACATCTTCGAAAGGCAAGCACATCATTCCGCCTAACGTTATACCACCAATCGCCGTTTTTTTTAGGAAGTTACGACGGTTATTACTGGTTGAAGGATTGTTTATCTCCTTATTCACCGCATCAGCTTCGGCTTTTTCCAATTGCTTATTACCGGCTATTATTTTTTTTAAAATACCATTCATATTATTTATGTTTTAGCTGAATTAAAAAAGGAATTCTTACTTTGACTTTAATAATTGCGCGACTTCAGATAATCATCCAATTCATTTTTAGTCATGGGTAATTTACCTGGATAATTTTTTAACCAGTTCAAAAAATCTTTTTTAATTTCTTCAGACCATTGACTATCTATTTGTCCGGCCAAATATTTTTTCTCTCGTAAACGCTGATGTCCAAATTCATCCCTCAATTCAGTAACTTCTGATGTAATGACCAGCTCTTCCACCAAAGCTGCCGGAATAAAAATAGTTCCGAATTTATTGGCAAGAACAACGTCGCCAGGCAATACAACAGCCCTGCCGATACGGATAGGCGCATTAATACTGGTAAGCATCATTTGCTGGATGTAGGAGGGATCCTGTCCTTTTATCCAGCCATTAAACCCCTTGATCTCCGTAAGACCTGCCTGATCCCTTACAGAGCCATAGAAAATAACACCTCTTTGAGATTTAGCATAGATGGAGTTGCCTAAATTATCACCAATCAGCGTTCCATCTTCAATTTTGCCAAAACCATCCGCTACATATACATCTCCTGGCACTAAAATATCAATTGGCCAGGAATTCGTTCCTCCCTGCTGAGCGCGATTTTCAGTCTTACCCTGTTCTTTAACCACATTGATCAGATCAGGCCTTGAGGGCATGTATTGAGCAGTAACCACTCTGCCGGTCATTGCACTGTCTGGCTGAATAACGATCCAGTTGCCTTCGTACTGATTCTGGTACCCTTTGTTACGTAATACACCCCAGGCTTCTTCCATGGAAATATTTTTTAATCTTTCCAGAATAGCTTCGGATACCCTGGGTCTCCCGTCTGCGAAACGTTCGCCTTTCCAGTCTGCGGTTAACGTTTTAATGTATGCTGGCGTTGAACCAACTCGTTGAGCCCGGGCGAAAAAAATGCCTGATAATAAAGCAATCGTAAGTATTGATTTTTTATTCATATTATCGTTTATATGGTTTTCATTATTTAGGCCACTAAAAATACCAATATATCTTATGCCGAAGGAGGGAAATTTATGGGTACCTGCTTACAGCCGCCCCGGAGTCACTGCCAATTGTAAATCAGGATTGAAAAAGATATTAGCGTAATCAAAGCTGCGATCACCGATCAGCCCCTTGGGATCAATAGCTAACCAGCTATCCGTGACTTAATGAATAGATGCTTTACACAAACATGTTGATGACAGGCCTCACCATGAAGCAAAAGACCGCTGGTGCTCACTTCAGCAACCAGACCGTATCTGCAATCGTGATCTGGCCCTCGGAAACGGCAGCCCTGCCTGAGTTTTTTCTGTATTTATTATCGGAGGGAACAAAAATTAACGCGTAATTGCCGGAAGGAATGTCTTTTAATATATAGGCCCCGTTAGTGGTGTCAGAAAACGTGAAAGCAACAGTATCGGATACGGAAACAGCCAGAATTGTCGTTTTTATTGAAAATGGAATAACAATGCCCAGTATAACACCACCTGCCGGCACGGATGTTCGGGAATTGCGTGCGGCGGTATTCTTCGACGTAATAAAAC
>JAYVXJ010000161.1:0-7701 GCA_043785285.1 Chitinophagaceae bacterium | reverse complement strand
AATTCATTCGGATCGCTTCCGATGGTTTGAGTCAGCAATAGAGAAGCGGCAACATCATTGCGGAGCTCACTGTTCGGAGGCAATTGGATGTCGAAAGTGATGACCGGGTGCATAAGTTTATCACTCAGGTTAGCCACTACCCAAACCGGGCCATGATAACGTTTGAGTTTTTCTTCACCCTGCCCGAGGGTAGGTAACCCCAGGTCGCTGAACTGAACATTCTCGGCTTCATAAACAGCCTGAATATTGATGTCCGCATTATAGGGATCTCCGGTCCACTGAATGAAATTATTGGCTCCTTCCATAAACACAAAGGGCTTCCGGATGAATGTCTGAAAGGAGAAATTGTAAGCGCCCCGATCAATTTCATATTTTCCCCGCATGTTCATATTCGTATTGGTTCCTACCTGGATTTGCAGGTTTCCATGACCGTTCGCTTTGATGATATCCTTGGTGAGCGGATCGATGATCAAATAAACGTTGGCATAATTGTTTGCCGTAACATCCAGGGTGATCGTGAAGTTATCTTCCGTTCCGGGCGCCTTCTGTGGTTTCATCTCCTTGCCGTATACTTTCCAGACAATAAAATCGGCATCTGCGCTTTCGCGGCTGGTGGTGGTAGGGATAAAAATATTGGAACTATCGGTCGGTTCTCCCTTGATGTACATCTGCAGGTCTTCCTGCGGGCCGGTAAGTCGCACGTTTGCACGTCCGATCATAGTACCATAAAACTGATTGTTGTCGTTGATATTGGTATTGAGTAAAAGCAGTTTGTTGCTGTTTATGGCAAAATCATAACGCATATTCCGGAAGGAATGATGATATAATATTCCTTTGCTGACTTCTGCTTTATTTCCGAGGGAATCCACAAACTGAAAAGAGCCGAAATCGATCTGATCAGCCCGGAGATGTACGTTGGCAGCCGGGATTTTATACGTGCATTGGGTATAGTTTATATGCAGGCTTCCATCTTTCAATTGCAGATCCCCGATGTAATCCAGGTTCCTGCCTGTTCCTGCAATCTGTAATTGGCCCGAAGCATAACCCGTTACATTACTGAAAATATTTCCGATATACTTTTGAAGCAGGTCAATTTTCGTGTTCACCAGATTCGGGATCATAATATTGATCGGCTGAGTCGCGCTGTCGTTGATATTAATAATCCCTTTCAGGTCAAAATGATAATCCTTGTTGTCCGAATGAACCACTGTATTTACCAATCCGGTTTGTTTACTGTAATCAGCCGCTAGAGCGAGCTTTCCAATGGAATCGTTAGAGAAGCGGAAATCTTCTGCATTCCCGTTGAACTGAAGATAGGTATGATTAAATGGATCGGTAATATCCACCGTTCCGCTAAGCAGTCCTTCGAGCCTTTCATCTGCCACAAAGAAAGGGGCAAAGTCGCCAATATTTATCTTTCGCATATCCACATGTACATCGTTCCAGTTTCCATCTCCCGAAGGATGGGTACTGATCAGTAGTTGCTGGTCGCCGCTGTAAATTCTCAGGGCATTGGCTCCAACAATATTTTTACTGAAAAGCAGTTCGCCGTTTTTGTCGATCGTCCAGGTTTTGCTGTTAATGTCGAAGGTGGATGGGTTAAATTTAATTCTCACACCATCAGTAAGGGTTTGAACCTGGGCAGCTACATTCGCTGCGTTTAATGTCTGGTTGGCGCTGGTCGTTATTTTAACATCCGACAAATCATTAAATGATCGCAGTTGAACATGAGTAGAAGGGAAATGCAGGCTGTCGTTCACATACACTTCACCTACTTTAGTATCGAGGGAAAGACTATCGAAGTTCCCGTTTCCTTTTAGATTCACTTTGTAAAAGGAAATATTTTTATAACTGAACTGTGGAACCTCCGCATTCACATTCAGTAGGTTTTGTTTGCTGTTTATACGACCGGTGATATTGGTAAAGTTAAATCCTTTCAGGTTTTTGTCGAATAGATCCAGGTAGGCATCCACCCTGCGTGTAGTAATAACAAAACTGAATTTTTCGGTAGTAAGTTTAACGGTATTGGGTTTGATATAACTGGGATAATACCGGTGAAGGAATTCCTGGAATGCAGCGGGTAGTTCCTTTATGGAAAATTCACCCACGATGGCTCCTTCAAACTCATTGCTCATCACCGTGATGGTTTTGCTGCTATCGATAATATTCGATTCTACCACCAGTGAATCAAAAGACAATCTTTCTCCTCTTTTAATCAGGGTAGCATCATAAATACGGGCTTTCCCCAGAAAGTGATCTATGTCGTTTCCGGAAAAGTTGAAGCGCAGTTTACCATTGAAGGAAAGGCTGTCTTTTAGGAAGTGAAGGGCAAACAGGTTTGCATTGTCTACCACAGCATCAAAATCAAACTTCGGCGTTTTTCCACTGAGATCAATGAGTCCGTTTAATGTAGCATGCAAATTGGAATCTTTGGAGATGATCGTTCCATTGAAACGCTTTTTGGTTACCTGACCATTAATGAACATGTTGCTATAGGAATATCCCTTGAAATTAAATTCCCGGATATTGCCGACCAGGCTGGCATCCATGCTATTTACAGTTAGGCCGCTGCCTTCTACCTTTCCACGAAAGGAAATACGGCCCAGGCTACTGTCTCCCATAAATTTTCCAAGTTCAAAATCATTGGTTAGCACCGTACCTGAATAGACGGTTGCGCCTTTGGGCGGGAATTTCATGCTTAGGTTAGTCACCATGGATCCAATATTGGTTTCAATGGTTCCTGAAGTGGTAAAGTTGTTTATTGTTCCCTGGAAATTTCCAACGAAATGAAGTTGCTCAATCTGGTCAATATGGGGTTGATGAATATTTTTTAAGGAAGGAATGAACGTGATGACATCTTTGTACGTGGTGCGGAAATCGTTCGATTTGAAATTAATATAGGTCTTGTCAATATCCGGAAGACCGGTTAAATGAATATCTCCGTACAAATTGGTATGCTGCCCGGCGTGGATACGTATATTTTTTCCCTGCAGGTCGGAGACGGATCCTTTTATTTTTCCGGTGATGGAAATATTTTTCTTCCAGGATTGCAGATCGGAAGCGAAATAAGCAATGTCGTCGCTGTCTATCGTGGCATCCACAAAATTGGATTCCATGATTACTTTGGTATTGAAATCAGACAGATCATCAAAACGTTTAAAGCGCATGGCAAAAAAATTCCGGAGATGGCTTTTATCCGTTTGAAGATCGAGGTTATAAAATTCCATTCCTTCCGGATAGAATTTCATGGTTGCTGTAAGTTTCTTCACCGTAAAACCGCTTCTTTCCCTGGTGGAGAGATTGATTTTTGCGGTGATGCTGTCTTTTACAAAGGCGACATCTTTAAAATCACCCTGAATTTCTGAAAAATGAATATGATAATCGTCGAAATGAGGTGAAATATTTTTTTCAGAAAGCTTATCATCCCGGAAGGATCCGTTATCGATTAGGGCGTGGCGCACCTGGATATTCCAGTCATCAGCATTCCATCGAAGATGGAGCGGATCGTTGTGAATAATTTCTTCAGTCTCTGGTGGGGGGCCCGGTCGGTTGCCTGCATAATTCCGTATGGCAAAATTGGGTTCAGTAAAATAAAGAGATCGGATAATGGCTTTTTTGTGAGCAATATCCATACTATCCGCATCCATGGAAAAAGCAGTCATTCGAAGTTCCATATCCTCACCCCGCCAGCCATCCACCTTCAGCAGATGTAGTTGGGTTATCTGAATCTGCCCCAACTGAAGGTCAATCGGTTTCTTTTTATCCTGGCTGCTTCCTCCAAAATAATCGGCCAGGAATTGATAATTCCATAAGGTATCAGAACGGGAAAGCCGGATATAGGTTTCATCCAGTCCGATGTACTTTAACTCAATTTTATCCTTAAAAAAGAACCAGTCGGTGATGTTGAGACGAACCTGACCTGAATATAGCAGGGTATCTCCTTTTTGATCTTTCATCAAAACACCGCGGAGCATCATCTTATTAAAAAACGAAAACTCCACATCGCGGATGCTGATAGGACTGTGCAGGTCGCTTGATAGTTTGTCTGTAACCTGCGCCACCAGCCAATTCTGGACAGGCCGTGTTTGAATAAGTACCCATAACAAAGCCAGGAGCAGGATCAGTGTCAACAGCGTATTACGAAGTATTTTACCAACTTTTTTCAGATACGAAGATTAGGGGCTAAAAGTACTAAAAGCATGCTGAATAGGCAATAGAGAATGGTTGACGGTTGACCGTTGACGGATATCAGATGCGAATTCGCACATAAAGGCGGTCAACCGTCAGCGGTCAACCCTTAATAGCCTTCCGCCGCATCATCCCCCCGCCCATCTGCAACTGCTTCCATGGAGCCGGAGGGAGAAATTTTAATTACTTCTGTTCGTCCGATGGATCCGCGCAGTTCGGTTTTGTAACCCATTTTTTGGAGTTGGGTGATTACGGAATCAGGGAAGCCTTTTTCAACATAAAGTATATCCGGCATCCACTGATGATGAAATTTTGGTTTGTTGACTGCATCTTCGGCAGACAGATCAAATTCGATGATATTGATAAGAGTCTGGAATACTGAAGTGATGATGGTTGTGCCCCCAGGCGTTCCCACAACGAGAAAGGGCTTGCCTTTTTTTAGTACGATGGTAGGTGTCATGGAACTGAGCATCCTTTTACCGGGCCGGATGGCATTGGCTACTCCGCCAATAGCCCCAAACATATTGGGAACGCCGGGTTTTATACTGAAATCATCCATTTCATTGTTCAGAAAAAAACCAGCTCCTGCAACGACTGTTTTACTTCCATACCAGCCGTTGAGTGTAGTGGTAAGTGAAACAGCATTCCCTTCCTGGTCATACGTATCCAGATGGGTTGTTTCTTCACTTTCGGGAATAAGCCCCGCTTTTATTTTTTCACTGTTTCCTGCGGAATCGGGATTAAAACTTTCCATACGACCATAGAGATAAGGATAACTGGTCAACCTTCTCACAGGAGCTTTGAAAAAATCCGGATCACCCAGGTATTTGGCCCGGTCGGCATAAGCCAGCCGTTCTACTTCTGCCATCAGGTGGATAGAACGAACGGTATGAAATCCATAGGCTTTCAAATCCTGATCTTCCACCATCCGCATCATCTGGGGCAGCAATATGCCGCCACTGCTGGGCAGCGGCATGGTAATGATGGTATAATCTTTTTTATAGCTGAATACCATTGGATCTCTTTCCTTCGCCGTATAATTTTTAAGATCAGCATAACTGATCAATCCCTTTCCGCGTTGCATTTCTTCCACGATCAGCCGGGCTGTCTCCCCTTCGTAAAATCCTTTGGCACCTGAATCCCGGATCAATCGCAGGGTCTTTGCCAGGTCTTTTTGTATCAGCGTGTCTCCGGCTTTCCATCCGGAAGTCTTTACAAAAACCGGCATTATGGTATTGTATTTTTTGAATTCTTCCTGGGATTCATTCAGGTTTCTGGCTTCTGCTGTGGTGATGGCAAATCCCTTCTCCGCTAAATCGATAGCAGGCTGAATCAGCTTTTTAACCGGCAGACGCGCGTATTTCAGAGAAGCGAAAATGCCGGCAACGGAACCCGGAACCCCACTGGCCAAATGACCATTCAGGCTTTTTCCCGGAACCGGATTTCCCTGCGGATCCAGATACATATTCTGTGTTGCCATAGCAGGCGCTTTCTCCCGGAAATCCAGGGTAATATTTTTTTCATTGGATAATCTCGTTACCATAAATCCACCCCCGCCGAGATTGCCGGCGCCCGGAAAAACAACGGCCAGGGCAAATTGTGTGGCGATAGCTGCATCTACGGCATTGCCACCCTGTTTTAGCATACTCACGCCAGCCTGGCTGGCCAGTGGATGCGCAGAGACTACCGCGCCATTTCTGCAGACCACTTTCTTTTTAGCCGAATAATCAAAAGGGGAATTGGGTTGGGCCGTCACCGTTAGCGTTACCAGACAAAGCCAGGCAATAACTGGGATTGTGAGCAATCGTTTTATCATCATAAGAAACCAGGAATTTGGGTAAAATTAGGAAAGGGAAGCTTATCCGCCTCCGGCAATATAATAACGATGCTGGTTTCGAGGGGGATTTACTAATTTGCCAAATCACCAAAGAATGTTATTCCGGATGAAAATATTTCTACCTGTCTGCTTGCTGCTCCTGCTGGGTGCCGGGCAAGGTTTTGCACAAACTCCTGAATCGTTGAACTCTTCGGAGATTTTACTGCAGATGAAAAAGTTGAATGTACTTGGATCGGTTCTGTATATAGCCGCCCATCCGGATGATGAGAATACCCGTCTGCTGGCCTGGCTTTCCAAGGAGAAGTTGTATCGTACCGGGTATCTTTCGCTCACCCGGGGAGATGGGGGACAGAACCTGCTGGGAGACGAACAGGGTGTGGAGCTCGGATTGATCAGAACCCAGGAACTTCTTGCTGCGCGCCGCATTGATGGCGCCGAACAGTTTTTTTCGCGGGCTTTCGATTTCGGTTATTCAAAAACGACGGAAGAGTCGCTTAAACTTTGGGATGAACAAAAAATATTGAGTGATGTGGTATGGGTTATCCGGAAATTTCAACCTGATGTGATCATCACCCGGTTTCCGGAAGACAAACGCGCAGGTCATGGACAACATTCTGCTTCCTCCGTTCTGGCCCATCTGGCTTTTTCCGCAGCAGCAGATCCGAAACAATTTCCGGAACAATTTAAATATGGGGTTCGTCCATGGCAGGCCAAACGTTTATTCTGGAATAACTATAATTTCGGAGGTATCAATACTACAAGTGAAGATCAGCTGAAAATTGAAGTTGGCGGATTTAATCCGCTGCTGGGAGAAAGTTATGGTGAAGTGGCAGCTGATAGTCGCAGCCAGCACCGCAGCCAGGGATTTGGCGTTGCACGCGCTCATGGAAATTCGCTGGAATATTTTTCTTTGACAGAAGGAAAGAAAGCGGAGGGAAGTCTTATGGATGATGTGGATCATACCTGGAAGCGGTTGCCGGAAGCTGCGGCTATTGAATCCCTGATTGATGAGTTGATTAAGAACTATGATGCTTTCGAACCTTCGAAATCACTACCGGGTCTGGTTACTATTTATCAACGACTAACGGTATTACCGGAAGGTTATTGGGAAAAAGAGAAACGGGCTGAAGTACAGAAACTGATTGAAGCCTGCAGCGGCCTATGGATGGAAGCTACGGTTCATCAGGCTTATGCGGGGAAAGACCAGCAGGTAAAAGTTGGCCTTCAGATCATCAATCGTACAAACGTGGATGTTCGTCTGACCGGGGTATCCATAAATCAAACGGATACGAATTGGAAATTAACCCTGCAGCCCGCAATGGATTATTCACTGTCCCTCCTGGTTCCACTAACCGGGCTTCCGATAACGCAGCCTTACTGGCTGGAAAAGCCGATGTCAACCGCCTCTTATAACGTAGATGATCAAATGCTGATCGGCGATGCACAAAATAAGCCCGCACTCGAAGCCAATTTCCGGATAAATCTGCTGGGTCAGTCATTCGTTTTCCAAAAGCCGGTGGTTTATGATTTCACTGCGCCCGCAAAAGGAGAAGTATTTGAGCCTTTTGCCATTATTCCTAAAACGATAGCCACCTGCCGCCCGGAGATTTTGCTTTTCAGCAGTAAAGGGGAAAAGAATCTTGAAGTAAATAGTCAGTTGAAAACAGAAGCAGCGT
>JAYVXJ010000160.1:0-2313 GCA_043785285.1 Chitinophagaceae bacterium | reverse complement strand
ATTTTACCTGTGCCATAGTAAGATCAATCTTTCCCATCTGGGCGCTTTTCACATTGGCATCGCGCCTTTTAGCATATATAATCACTTTCTCACTAGTTGTTATATTGGGATTAATCAGAAAATTGAAGCTGATGTTTTTAGTGAGGTCAATTTCGGTTTTAATCGCCTGATAACCGACATAAGAGGCAGAGAGGGTATAATGACCTTCCGGCAACGTAATCGAATAAAATCCATATCCGTTACTGTTAACCCCTTTTCCTTGTCCTGTTAGCGAAATGGAAGCGCCGATCAGGGTTTCGGAAGAAAGGGAGTCTTTTACATAGCCCGTGATCGTAAATTTATTCTGCGCAGTGGCAGAAAGTACGGATAATAATATACCAAAAAGAAGGAATGATTTGATCATGGTCACTACTGTGGCAGGGCAAAATGAATGGAATCACTCACTTCGCCGCAATCCAGCATTTTGGCTTTATACTTCGGGTGTCTTTTGCCGAGATAAGGATTGAGTACCTGACTGTTGGGACTCAGCCAGTAGGCTTCCGAACTATCCCGAAAGGCCATAGGGCACCGCATATGATAAATGACCCCGCCAGTATACCTGACGGTGCGTATCAGGTTGTAGAGTTCATCGGTAATCATATTTAATTCTCTTCTCTTCTGATCTATGGAGGGTTCAGCATTTAAGCCTATAATTTCGCCCGTCATGGATTGGGCCAGGCTAAAAGCGGTTTGTATAATAGCTGCATCCGCCCTCAATTGGTTCATTTTAAGACTATCTATCGTTACGGAAAGCTTATTTGCACTGGCCCTTATGGCAGCTGTATCCCATTCCACAAAAGCATCACTTAATTTATAATAATCATCCATCATGGCAGCAAAAGAACGGTTAAAGGCAGTACTATTTACAGAAACAGCTAAAGGAGCGTCTCTTTTTTCCCGGGTGGCGGAAGAGCTGCTCTTGTGCAGCAACAGGTAGGTAATAGCCAGCGCAGCCGCCAAAACCACTACCAGTAATAGGGCTTTCTTCATGAGTAGAATTTAATCAAAGATAATTGTAAAAACATTTGCTTTACTTTTGCGGGTTTGATTTAATCCCCATCGAATAATTATGTTAGCAGGACTGCAGAATGTTAGGTTTGAGTTTGGCGCCCGGACTATCCTGGAAGATTCCACATGGCATATACAACCCAATGAACGCATCGGTTTGATCGGATACAATGGCACAGGTAAGTCCACTTTATTGAAATTACTGGCCGGAGAATACTCTCCTTCCGCAGGTACGGTGGAGAGGAGCCGGAGCACCAGCATCGGTTATCTGCATCAGGACCTCCTGAGTTTTGATACTGGCGATTCCATACTTCAGGTGGCCATGGGTGCTTTTGAAAAAGTGCTGACCCTGGAGAAGGAACTGGAAAATCTTGCTCATGAACTGGAAGCAGGAAACCATCAGAACGGGACTACAGCAGAAGAATTGCTGACCAAATACACCGATAAGCTGCATGAAATGGATTTGCTCGATGGCTATACTATCCATCACAAAACGGAGGAGGTATTGCAGGGACTTGGATTTGCCACAGTGGATATGCAAAGACCTTTCCGGGAATTCAGTGGCGGCTGGCGGATGCGTGTACTGTTAGCCAAAATGATCCTGCAGAAACCTGATCTCCTGCTGCTGGATGAACCCACCAATCACCTGGATCTGCCGTCTATTGAATGGTTGGAAAAATACCTCCAGCACTACCAGGGATCCGTGGTAATTGTGAGCCATGATAAATTTTTTCTCGACCGGATGGTAACTGAAATTGTTGAACTTTATCAACAGAATCTGCATTTCTATAAAGGGAATTATTCGTACTATGAAAAGGAAAAGGAAATGCGGATCTCCCTGCAGCAAAGAGCCTTTGAAAATCAACAGGACTATATTAAACAACAGGAAAAATTTATTGAACGGTTTCGCGCAAAAGCCACCAAAGCGGCTGCAGCCCAGTCGGCCATGAAACGACTTGAAAAGATGGACCGGATCGAAAATGTGGAAATGGAAAGACCCGATATGCGCATCCAGTTCCGGATTGATAAAACACCGGGAAAAGTGCTCGTGGAATTAAAAGATGTCAGCAAGCATTTCGGCGACATAGAAATTGTACATCATGCTGCTGCAGAAATAGATCGCGGTGATAAAATTGCATTGATCGGTGCCAATGGAAAAGGGAAATCCACCATTCTGCGCATCATTGGCGGAACAGAAAAATTTTCAGGTACGCGCAACTGGGGCCATAATGTGGAAGAAAGTTTTTATGCGCAGCATCAGCTGGA
>JAYVXJ010000159.1:0-2314 GCA_043785285.1 Chitinophagaceae bacterium | reverse complement strand
TTAAGGCCGTTACAAAAGCCGGTGAAATTTATTATTCCAATATTATAAAACTAACTTCCTTTGCACCAAAGAAATTTTATTTAAGCAAAAGCACCAGCGGATCGGGATTGACATTCGTTTCTAACACAGATAACAATTATAAAGGCAGTTTGGTCCTGTTCAACATTGCCGGTAAACGACTGATGACAAAGAATATTCAGTTAAACAGAGGCACGACGGTTATTGAACTTCCGGTAAACGATAATTTGAGAAATTCCGTGATTGTAGTTTCTCTGTTCATCAATAATCAAATAGCGTATTCGCAAAAAACAATTTTATAAGGTTTTATTATTATGGGTACGCCCTATTTAATTATACGTCTGCCGCTAATATATGCCAGTTGAAATTTCTATTGAAGATAACATTTACTTCTTTGAAGCTACACCTGATTTCTGCCAATGAAGCTACCAGATCAATGAGGCTGTATAAATAATGTTATTATAAAACCTGAGATAGTGTATACCAAACCCGCAGGTATTAATGTTGATACAAGCAGGACAGAAAAGATTAATTAACAACCGGGTCTGCGGCTGATTTCCCTCTCTCCTTAACCGCTATCATTGTCAATAATGCCGAAAGGAATAAAGAGCCTGCCATAAAAATATAAGAAGCGCCAAAGCCACCAGTCGTGCCATTTAAATAACCTACAACATAGGAACCGACAAATGACCCCAAAGCGCCAAAACTGTTTATCAATGCAATGGCTCCTCCGGAAACATTTCGTGGTAAAATCTCCGTAATAATGGCAAAGAAAGGACCATATGGAGCATACATGGCCCCGCCTGCAACGATGAGCAATACAAAGGATAGCCAGAAGTTACTGCTCCCGATTAAGTATGAACTGTAAAAAGCAATTGCGCCAATCAACAGAAATGGCCAAACGAATACTTTCCGCTTTAACGTTTTATCTGAGAAATAGGACACACTTAACATTCCAATAATGGCCAAAACATAAGGAACAGCAGCAAGCCAACCGGTTTTTATAATACTCATATCTGGTGCTGCATGAATGATAGATGGCAACCACATCACAAACCCGTATACGCCGATACTCCATAGAGCATATTGCAGGCTTAATAAAATAACAGTTCTGGACTTAAATGCCTCGGCGTAATTTTTCACCGGCTTAATACCCTGTTGTTCTTTTTGTAACGTTTCCTCCAAAGCCTGCTTTTCCGCTTCCGTTAACCATCGGGCATCTTTGGGTGAATCATTTACCAGCCGCCACCAGAAGAAGGCCCAAACGATTGCCGGCAATCCTTCAAAAATAAACATCCAACGCCAGCCCACAGATTTTACCAGATAGCCCGACAGGATCGACATCCAAAGTATGGTTACCGGATTTCCCAGAATTAAAAAAGTATTGGCCCGCGAACGTTCTGATTTCGTAAACCATCTGCTTAAAAAAATCAGCATAGCCGGCATAACAGCACTTTCAACAACGCCGAGCATAAAGCGGATAACAATCAGAAAATGTAGATTGCTGACCAATCCGGTTGCCATGGCCAGTCCGCCCCAGAGAATCAGGGACCAAAAGATTAATTTTTTAGCACTTTTATCAGCCGCATACAGCGCTCCCGGAATTTGAAAAAAGAAATAGCCCAGAAAAAACAGCGAGCCTAATAATGAAGACATGGCCGCTGTAATATGTAAATCTTCGGCCATCCCGCCGGCTGCTGCAAAACCAAAATTAGCGCGGTCCAGATACGCCAGACTATACGTAATAAACGCGATGGGTATCAAACGGATCCAACGCCGCTTCGCAATCGTTTCGGCCATGTTTAATTCATTAATTCAACCGGGAAGGAAACTAACTAAACGTTCTATCATGAGAACGTCTTTCGTCCCATTCGGTAGTTGGAGCAAAATAGCTTTTATCCTTAGGACTTAAATGTTTTTTTACTTCTTCTTCATTCAACTCAATCCCCAATCCCGGCGCAGAAAGCGGCAGATTGGCAAAACCTTTTGTAATCAATTGCCGGCCATCCGTTGTTTTTACCAACCCTTCCCACCAGGGCAGATCGATCGAATGATGTTCCAATGCTAAAAAGTTCTGTGTTGCTGCCGCACAATGTACGTTGGCCATAAATGAAACCGGTGTACCCGCCTGATGCATGGCCATTGATACGCCGTGTTCTTCCGCGTAATCTCCAATTCGCTTAGTTTCTAAAAGGCCTCCGGAAGTTGATAAATCCGGATGAACGATATCCGTTGCATGGATATCGATCAGAGGTTTAAAGTTTTTCAAGAGATAAATATCTTCCCCGGTATTCGT
>JAYVXJ010000158.1:0-2318 GCA_043785285.1 Chitinophagaceae bacterium | reverse complement strand
GGTAAATTTTACAATTGGAAGCCCATTTGGAAGGATCATTCCCGATAAAATAATTATTATACGTATCCAGTGGTTTATCACCGGCAATTTGCACCTGTTCCAGACTGTTTACAAATTCAACCTGGTAAAGATGTGCATGCATGATCAGGTTTGCATTGGCAGGAGGCAATTGTCCGTTTTTGCTGCGGCCATTTTTCCCGCGTTTTACCGGAGAAGCAAAATTTACGGAAGTTGTTTCATCAGGTGAATGAGTAGCTGTTATGGAAGAATGCCCGTGCATGGAAATACGGAGTGCATTCATATCTGAAGGACTTTGCAGGAGCACAGAAAAACCATGCTTCTGTAAAAAAAAAGTACCATTGGGAATATCCGATCTGAAGTTCATTGCAGTATCCCATTGTCCCTTGTTTTGAATAAACTCCAGGTTTCCCAGATCCATTTGTGCCCGGGCATGCAAAAGAACTGCGGAGAACAGAATCAAAAAGATGAATAACCGTTTTTTCAATCCTTATCGTTTTGATCGAATGATTTAAGAGATCCTGCTCCATGCTGTTTTATCGTGTTGCTGCATCAACTGATCGCGCAGCGGGGCATGGTCTGCTAACTCCAGTTCGGGATCTTCTTCCAATATCTTTTCAGCAGCGTGAATCGCCAGCCGGAGAATATTTTTGTCCCTTACAATATCCGCCAGTTTGAAATCCAGTATTCCGCTTTGCCTTGTGCCGGCGATATCACCGGGTCCACGAAGCTCCATATCTTTTTCCGCAATCCGGAATCCGTCGGTGGTTTCACACATGATCTGTAAACGTTCGCGGGCATCCGTTCCCAGTTTGTTTCCAGTTAATAAGATGCAAAAACTCTGATCGTTTCCCCGGCCCACCCGTCCCCGCAACTGATGCAATTGGGAAAGGCCGAATTTTTCTGCACTTTCTATCACCATCACACTGGCATTGGGAATATTTACGCCCACTTCAATCACCGTTGTGGCAACCATAATCTGAGTATCTCCGGTAACAAATCGTTTCATATTGGTTTCCCTGACTTCTGCTTTTTGACGTCCGTGCACCATGCTAACATAATACGCCGGTTCCGGAAAATACGCTTTTACATTTTCATAACCCTTCAACAGGTTTTCGTAATCGAGTTTTTCGGACTCTTCAATCAGGGGGAAAATGATATAGGCCTGTCTGCCTTTTTTAATCTCCTCCTTAATGAAATCCATCACTTTAGGCCTGTCATACTCATAACGCTTCACCGTTCTTACGGGTTGCCTTCCAGGGGGGAGCTCATCAATTACACTATAGTCCAGGTCGTTATAAGCGGTCATTGCAAGAGTTCGGGGGATGGGTGTTGCGGTCATGACCAGCACATGGGGCGGAATACCTGCTTTTTTCCATAGTTTGGCCCTCTGGGCTACCCCGAACCGGTGCTGTTCATCAATAATGGCGAGTCCCAGATTCTGGAATTGTACGGCATCTTCGAGAATGGCATGAGTTCCGATAAGCATATTCAGGGAACCCGCGGCCAGCTCTTCAAATATCTTTTTCCGGGCCCTGGTTTTTACCGTACCGGTTAACAGGGAAACAGTTACCGGCAGGTCTTTCAGCAATTCGCGGAAATGTTCTGCATGTTGCTTACTCAGGATTTCCGTAGGAGCCAGTAAACAGCTTTGAAATCCATTGTCGGCTGCCAGCAACATAGCCAAAAGAGCAACCATGGTTTTTCCACTGCCCACATCTCCCTGCAAAAGCCGGTTCATCTGTCTGCCTGTGGCCGTATCTTTCCGGATTTCTCTCAAAACCCTTTTTTGGGCACCGGTGAGTTCAAAAGGAAGCACCTGGGCATAGAATTCGTTGAATAGTGCACCTACCTGTTTAAATATCACTCCCCTGGAATGTTTCTGCCGCTGGGTTTTGATCATGCCTGTGCGAACCTGGTTCAGGAAAAGCTCATCAAATTTCAACCGGTTCACGCCTTCCAGATAAGCTGTTATGTTGACCGGAAAATGAACCTGTTTGAAAGCCTGAAAACGAGGCGTCAGCTTCAGCGATTCCAGAATCTGGCCGGGTAAAAATTCAGGAATATCTTTTTTCTGGAGCTGGGAGAGCAATTGTTGCGTGAATTTAGCCAGCTGCCGGCCGCCCAACCCACGGGCTTTGAGTTTTTCTGTGCTGGGATAAACAGGTTGGAGACTAAAAGCCCCGGTAGATTTTTCGGGGTTGAAGATTTCCATCTCCGGATGAGTGATCTGCAGTTCCCCGTTAAAAAGGCTCACCCTGCCATAAACGAGGTACCGTAATCCTGGATTCAGGGATTTC
>JAYVXJ010000157.1:0-2320 GCA_043785285.1 Chitinophagaceae bacterium | reverse complement strand
TGGATCTTATATCATATTCTAAAAACCCTGTTGAGCAGGAAAATGGGATGGGAACAACTTCGATTGTCTGAAAGTAGGAATGAGTAGCTATCTAAACTATTGTCACCTAAAAGGTTTTCTGCATAATTTTTAATCAGGGGAAGTCTAAGAGTAAAAGAAATTACTTTCTGGACGATAGCCTGTTGGGCAGTTTTATGATTGTCAGCCTTTGCACAATGAAACTGATCCTTACAGCAATCCATTGGCATATCCTTCTCATTGCAACCACAACCAACATGTCCGCCAAAATTCAAAACTGACACTTTTGTCAAAAATCCGCTACAATAGTGGTAATTGATAGCAATTCCGAACCCAACGCTTGCATAAATTGCCAAGAAAAATATAGCTACCGATTTTTTCACTTTTTCTACAAAATTTAGTTTTGAGTAAAATCTTGCATAAATGTAAGCCTCCCAACGCTATTCATTTTGTGAGGCCTGTCAGCTTCTAATATGATTTACGTCATATAAGTGGTAGGCGTTTTGCCTGACAAAATTCGAATTACAATTGGGACTGAAAAAGTATTCCCATTACCTTTTGGGAAAATATACTGGATACTTTCGCCGCCGCCATACCAGGTCAAGATTTCCCTGATAATCACTTGCAAAATTGGGCATTTGTCCGTTTCCAATAAGTACTCCCCCTGGATACGCCAAATACGTTTCACGGATACCGAATTGCTAAAGATGATTTCGAAAAAAGGGATGCAGGTGATATTCCTTCTGACGAAGTTGCCAATGCAATCCATGAAATATTAACAAATCAAATAAGTCTGTCAAAATCAGACTTAATTAAAGAAGCTGCCCGACTCCTGCATCTTTCCTGACGCGAACCACCTATTTCCGTAGGTTTGTTGCCAACAATGCACAAAGCGCCTACTCCAACGTTGGCGGATTCTTTAACAGTATCAAAGTGAAAGTCGTGCAAAACCTGGGTGGGCTCATCAATCCGAATGGCGTTAACCAGGCCACTGCCGCCAAGGGCCTTACCACAATTAGCGATTACAAACAAGCCACTACTTATTTTGACGACCTCGGCAGGGAAATACAAACCGTGGCCAAACAGGTGACTCCGGATAACAATGATCTGATTTCCGTTGTCAATTACGATATCCTCGGCAGACAGGTACAGCAATGCCTTCCGTATTCGGATAGCAGCAACAGCGGCAATTTGCTGACCGAAGCGGGAACCAAACTACCTGCATTCTACAATACGCTATACAATAACCTGGAAGGATTTTATTATAATAATTCTGTTTATGATGCTTCCCCGCTGAACCGGGTGATGAAAATCACAGCCCCGGGTAACAGTTGGACTGGTAACAATATTGGGGTCCGGAAAGACTATACGTTTAATACTTCACTGGATTCTGTGAAAATATGGAGCATTGGGAATTACCAGGGCGATACACCGGTTGTAAGCGGCAGTTATGCTGCAGGTGCATTGGCTTTACTGATCACCACGGAGGAGCACGAGAATAAGATCATGGAGCATAAGGACAAGGAAGGAAAACTGATCCTGAAAAAAGTGCAGCTTTCCGACACCTTGTTTAACGGATATTCTGGTTGGTTATGCACTTATTATATTTACGATGTATTCAACCACCTTCGGTATGCGCTCTCCCCCAAAGCGATTCAATATGCTTGCGCAAATAGTTGGACGCTGAATTCCACCGTACGCAATGAACTCTGCTTCCAATACAATTACGATGCGGCGGGGAAAATGATTACAAAAAAAGTGGCTGGTGCAGGTGAAGTAGAGCTGGTGTTCGATGCGCGTAACCGGCTGGTGATGTCGCAGGATTCCCTGCTACGTGCGCAGCAACAATGGAGCGTGTTGATCTATGACAGTCTCAACCGGGCTGTGAAGACGGCGGTCTGGACCGATGCGAACGGCCGTAGTTATCATCAAAACCTGGCCCAGTCCAGCGTTAGCTATCCTGTGTTGAGCGGTGTGTATTCTGTGCTGACAGAAAGTTTTTACGATGATTACAGTTGGCAGAGTCGCGGAGATATCAATATCAATCATCCCTTTACCAGCAATTTTAATAATAACAATGACCTGCCCGTCATTTACACCGCTGCATATCCCCAAACACCGGCTGCTACGACGCATACCCGGGGAATGCCTACAGGAGCACGTGTGAAAGTGTTTGATCCGGCGAACAATAATCTGTATTTATTAAGCACGACCTTTTTTGATGAATACAACCGGCCGGTGCAGGCACAGGTACAAAATGTAACCACAGGCTGGGATACGCTGACCACGCGGTATGATTTCA
>JAYVXJ010000156.1:0-2327 GCA_043785285.1 Chitinophagaceae bacterium | reverse complement strand
CATTACTAATTCAACCCTTTGAAGTCCCGGATAAGAAGCCAGTTTCCTGCCATCGATAAAAATCAAAAAGCCTTTGCCTTTATTATACCTCATTCCTGTTTTATCATAGAGTACGGTAAGAATATGCCCGTGATACAAAACATTATCGAGACAAAAATATTTCCAGGTATCCTTAGGAACAAGGGGGTTGATTAACAGTTTATTCCCCAATTGTGGCCGAATACCGATCAACCCGGAAATGATCAGATCGCAATACGTGGAATGATTATAATCCTTTCCTCTTTCCACTCCTCCCTTTTCGGAAACCAGGAATAATGCATTAAATAATAAAGCCTTCCTTCTATCCATAAAAATTCATTTAATTTTAAAATTCATCATTGTATTCTTTTTGATTCAACTAAAGCATTAAACATTATGAAGAAGGTTCTTTTTGCGTTGCCCTGTATTGTTGTACTCTTTGCCCTTGTTTGCTTTTTCATTCCTTCTGTGCAGAAAAATGAAGTTTTTATTGGTAATACGTTGGATAATATTGTTTCCTCTACCATGAAACCGGGTAATTGGATCAAATGGGATTCCTTGGTCAGACAAGCCTGGGAGAAAGACTCATCGGCATGCAGTTTCCGGGAAGATACGGCTCGTCATACTGCCAGCATTAACATACCCGGGAAAGAGATCATCATCACCCAGGTCAACTACCTCATATACCAGCTGGAAGAAACAAAAAACCATAAACATTCCACATTCCTCTTTTCGATCCTTCCCTATTTGGGCAATGACCAGCCAGGTTCATTTCATAATGCCCGGATTAGCGATGCCCAGGATTCCAGATTACTTTATAAGATCCTGCCATTCCTGAAACAGGAATCCTTTGCGGATAAAACCATTTCAGGACTAAAATCTTATCTCGATAATCCGACAAGGTTTTATGGCCTGCCCATTCAACTAAAAGAACCTTCCGATACCATCTTCCTTACGCAGCAGGAAACAGCAACCAATCAGAATGATATTTTCAAAAAACTGCCTTATTTATTTAACGAACTGGATAGTTTTGCCCTGGCCCATCACGTAAATCCAATTGGTTCAAAAAACGTTTCCTACGAATTCCTGCCGGGCGATGCCACCAAAATCATAGCTGGCATCCACATCAACCGGATCATTGACGGAGATTACCTGGTCCAATGCCGGCAGATGCCCGGTAACCAAGCCCTCGTTGTAGGAACTTACGAAGGCCTTTTCCAGGGAAGGCTGAAAGCTTATGCAGCGATGGATAAATATCTTGTGGATCATCAATTGGTCAAAGCATCTGCTAATTATGAAAAATATTTATCTCCCCTGCCCGTTTCCGATAGCTCTTCCATTAAGATCGAATTAATTTATCCGCTTCGTTCTTCAATAGCTCAATAAACGAAGGGGCCCATTATTAAAGCCGACGATCATCACATTTTTCCCATTGGCCAGCCGGATAGGTTGAATACTTCTTACCTCTCCGGAAAGCGTATCCAGCGGTGAGGGCAAAGGCAGAGTAGCTTTGAATCCGCCTTTGCCATCCCCTTGATATAATTCCAATGACATCGCATCATAACGTCCTTCGAAAGGCTCAGTTCCGAAAAAATTGCCACCGGCAAGCAAATCCATTTTGCCATCTCTGTTAAAGTCATAAGGGGCGAAGGCAAAAAGCGGCGTCCATTGTAAAGAATATGGAAGTACAGAAGCTGTGAAATGCCCTTTCCCGTCATTGATCAGCACCGTGGAAGCCAGCGTGTAAACCTTGAATAAGGCGGTACTGTCCAGCCGGTTCCCGAATATTTCTTCCACCGTTTTTCCGGCCATCTCTCCATAACTCAAATACTTTTTCTTCAGATAAGGCAAACCTTTTTCCAGGTTTTCTTTATTCAGAAAAGGATAATATTTGCCTTTTTTGGCAAGGGCCAGAATCTGCACCATCCTGTTATTGCCCATGATATCCCCCACATACATCTTCAGTGGATATTCGGAGCTTGCCGTTAGTTTGCTATTGAGCCCGTAATTGCCCAGCAACAGATCGTCCAGGCCGTCGCCGTTTATATCAGCAATTTTTATCGCGCTCCACCATCCGGATAATTCAACGTCATTACCGGTGAGTGCTTCGCGGGTAAAATGGCCGTGATGATTTTTAAACAGGATTGGCGGCATCCATTCGCCAGTAACGATCAGGTCCGGCCATCCGTCTTTATCAATATCCATCCAGGTTGCATCGGTAACCAGGCCAATATGTGATAGGCCGGGAATGACTTCGTCTGTGACGATGCTGAAATTTCCCTTTCCGTCATTGCGCAATAAATAACTGG
>JAYVXJ010000155.1:0-2328 GCA_043785285.1 Chitinophagaceae bacterium | reverse complement strand
CTATGATACAATAGACCTGCTGGCTTTTTTCATCCGTATAATTATTGATCATGAGCTGGCCACCGGTTCTTCCCGTAGCCTTCCAGTTGATACTCCGGATATCATCACCGGCAACATACTCCCGGATCTGTTCAAATTCCAGACTATGACCCGTTTTCCTCACCTGTTTAAATCCGATGTTTCCCGGATCGGTTATGTGCGCCAGAAACTCGAACTGACGTAAAAGCAAAAAGCTTGGATATACTTTCACTACCTGACTTGCAGAAAAAGTTTTTCGCCGCACGATCAGACGTAATGGGCTCTTTACATAAGACTGAATGTTACCGAAAAAATATTCTCCTCTTTCTTTCGGACGGATGGAATAGGAAAGTATTTTTTTCTCCTGTGGAAGAACAACGTTCTGCATTAAAAAATTCCGGATCTGCAATTGTTCCGGAAGCTCATCAATCAGCTGAAGCATTCCCCGGAAAGGATAATCATTTTTTACAATCAGCTGAATGGGATTTTCATCTCCATTGCTCAACCTTTCCGGAACAATTCGTTGAACCGTTATTGCCTTACCATTTAAAAATAAAAGCAGCCAGTCCAATACGCATACTACGAAAAACAGGAATAGCAAAAGCTGTGCAAAAACAAACAAGAAAGGCAGCCCATAAGAAAGAACGAATAAAAAAATAATAGAAGCCAGCAACCAGTAAAACCGCTTACCAAAAAAAAGAGAAAGATAAAATCGTTTAAACAGATTCATTATTTACCTTGGAATTTCCACTGATTGAATTACTTCCCGGATCACATCATCGGCAGTGCCGCCTTCCATTTCTCTTTCCGGAGTCAGCACCAGCCGGTGCCGCAACACCGCCGGCATTACGTACAGGATATCTTCCGGAACAACGAAATCTCTTCCATTCATAGCTGCTATAGCTTTAGACGCCTGCAGAATGCCAATGGAGGCACGGGGAGAAGCGCCCAGGTAGATGGATTTATGTTCGCGGGTAGAACCCACCACCGTCACGATAAACCGGATCAGTTTCTCTTCTACATGAATGGTGCTGACCTGCTTTCGTAAGGAAGCGATAACGGATGCATCCAATACCGGCTGTACATTGTCCCCCAGATGATTGCCTTTGTTAGTATGGTGTTTCGTTACCACCTGAAATTCTTCCTCTGCGTTGGGATAATCCACTCTAATCTTAAACAGGAACCGGTCGAGCTGGGCTTCCGGCAAATGATAGGTTCCTTCCTGCTCTACCGGATTCTGGGTAGCCACCACCAGAAATGGCTGCTGCATTTTCATGGTTTGTCCGTCCACCGTAATCTGGCGTTCTTCCATCACTTCAAAAAGTGCAGCCTGGGTTTTGGCCGGTGCACGGTTAATTTCATCTATCAGTACAATATGACTGAATATGGGGCCCTGACGAAATTGGAAAATAAGTTCTCTCGGATTAAAAACAGAAGTTCCGATTACATCTCCAGGCATGAGATCCGGAGTAAACTGGATGCGGGAAAATCCAACGGAGATCGTGCGACTGAGTAATTTCGCCGTCAGGGTTTTCGCTACACCGGGCACACCTTCAATGAGTACATGTCCGTCGGCCAGTATGCCGGCAATGAGCAACTCAATCATCTGATGCTGCCCTACGATCACTTTTCCGATTTCTGATTTTAATCTGCCCAGGGTTTCTCTGAATTCCTGCAGGTCGGTTCTTTCAGGAAATAAATTTTCTTCCATATCCATGATTACAATTTATTAAAAAGTTCCATTTGCTGGTGAAGGTCCATCAATTCGGGATCTGTCAATGCACTTTTCATCCGGACATCATGAATTGCACGGACCAATTTCCAGATTTCATCCGGCTCCCTCCCGGTGCGTAGGGCCAGCTTTTTCGAAAAATCATCATTCAACGCGGATGTTGGTATATGATATGCCGATCGAATATGTTCCAGAAATGCAGCGATCATTTTCAACGCCAGGTTCTGATTATTTTTTTGCTGAAGATATAAGCGACCTACTGTTTTGACAAAATCCACTGACGCATTCCCTGGTGCGGCAATGCTCACGAGTGCCCGTTGTTTTCTTTTGGATTCAATCAAATACAGCAGTGAAAACAAAACAACGATCAGCCAGAAAGCCCATCGGAGCGAACGGTTGCCCAGTATAAAATGAAGGGCAGAAAAATTATCTCTTCGCCGGTACCGGAAATAGTCATCCCACAGAATCTCGTTTGTTTTTTTTGGAAGATAAGACAAGGCATAATCATAATACGACTTATTCTGCCGGTGCAGCAAAAAGAAATTGGAGAAAGCCATAGGTGCCAGATGAACGAAGAT
>JAYVXJ010000154.1:0-2329 GCA_043785285.1 Chitinophagaceae bacterium | reverse complement strand
ATTGTCTGATAGTACTACTTATTTAGTAACAAGAAAACGAATTATAGGAGTAGTGAGGTGTGTCGATTTATCATATACACTTTTCCATTGCAGGAAATCCCAGGCAGGTATTTGTTGCGTTTCCTCGTTTATTCTCCTCCATAACGAATGTTATGCCATATTTTTCACAGATGGCCTGGGTTTTGATTTTATTTACTCTTAAAGAGCTAGTAGCGCCGAAATGATTGTCGGGTTTGAATTATACAAGTAAGGTTCATCTATTAATCAATTATAAATCAATATTGATTAATGGAAGATTTGCTCTCTGTCCCTTTATTCTACTGATTATTCTCTTTATTGTCTCGAACGCTATTTATAATACCGCAGGAGTTAGACTTGTTATTCTTTATAAAATTATCAGCTTCATTATTCAATTTAAATTTGATATTTCCATAATAACCTGAAAGGAATATGCATCTTATTTTATTTGGTATTGTATTCAGTAATTCTTAGCGCACAGGGTACTGCTGATACGGGAGTGCCGGCTAAAGGCAATATTATGAACAATTGAAGGAGATTAAGAAAGAAAAAATAATTTTTCATTCTGATTCAACTGGCAATATACCAAGAAAAACGGCCCTTATTGACTCCACCAAAAATAACAGATACAATGATCTGCTTGAAGACGATCCGGAATATAATAAAAAATATCCACCGTGGAAACCTGCCCTACAGATTGTTGGGATGAGTATGGTATTAAACGTCGTGGACAGGTCTGTTCTGAATTTGGAATTTGCAAAAGTAGATTTTTATACCTGGCGGCGAACAACACGTGCAGGTTTTCCATGAGGAAAAAAATGGGAATGCGATCAAGACAGGTTTGGTAATAATTTTCTTTCTCATCCAATGACGGGTAGTTTTTATTTCAACGCAGCCAGATCAAACGGCTATAATTTCTGGGAATCTGCGCCTATTGTATTTGCAGGCAGTTATATGTGGAAAATTTTGGGGGGAAATGGGAAACCGGAACGGGAGGATTTAATTAATACAACATTTGATGGAATATTATTGGGAGAAGTGCTCTACCGCCTGAGTTCAAATATTTTGGATGACCGGTCAGTGGGAAGGGAAAGGGTTTTCCGTGAAATTTTAGCTGGTATAATCGACCCGGTAAGAGGGTTCAACCAGCTTTTGCAGGGGAAATCCTGCAAAAGAACGAATACTGAAACTTATCAGAAAGAACCGGTCAATATTACATTTTTTGCAGGTTTACATTCCGTAAATAATCCAAGTTAAACTTTTATCCGGGCATAACGATGAAATGTTAAATGTCCAGCTTGATTATGGTAATCCATTTGAAGCCCGTCCACGAAAACCCTTTGATTTTTTCAGATTTCGCCCTGAGCTTAATTTTGGCGTAGGAAGAAAACTAATTGATAATTTAACCGGTTATGGGATTTTATTTGGGGAAAATGCCAAATTGGGAAAATTGAATATGCTCATTGGTGGCTTCCAATATTATGATTACTTCGATACGAAAGCATTTGAATTGGCAACAACTGCTTTCGGTGGAGGGTTATTCACCAAGTTACCACTGAATAAAAAAACAAATTTATACACCAACTTACAGGGGACTCGTTCCTTTTGCAGGAAGCAGCGTAGGCCCGGTCAGTGACACCTCCCAGGTCGGGGATTATCGTTTCGGATATGGATTGGAGGGGAAAATCGAAACCAGCCTTACGCTTGGCAAATTCGCTACCCTCAGTATGTTGTATTATTATTACCTTATTCATTCATTTGATAATACCGGAAAGGACCAGTCAGGCAACGGTACCCTTGGAACGAATATTATCAACATGCTAAAACCTAAAATTTCAGTGCGGCTCTACAGGAATCTCAGCATCGGCTTGGAACATAACTTATATTTTAATAGCCATTCCCAGCGTTACTATCCGACTTTACATTTTTTGCAAACGGAGCAGAGAATATTCCTGATGTTTTATTGGGAAGATCCTCAGCGGAAGGGCCATTATGATTGAGGCCATTTATCTGAATTTATAAATAAAACAACAAACAAAAGGAAAAGCAGAAGAACCTCGCCTATTGTTTAAAAGGGTAAAAGTGGCCAAGGGACCAAACAGCTTGAGATATACAGAAATCAGCTTATTAGAAGATATATCTAAGAAAGCAAAGATAATTACTAAAGGAGCCTTTTTTGCTTTAGGCAAAACGACCAAGGCAGGGGAAGAAGGTGAATAATTTAAGCACGGCCGATAAAACATTTGATTAAATTACGAGGATGAGCAATTTTAAACTTATCACATTTCTGGTGCCGGCTTTTGCTTTATTC
>JAYVXJ010000153.1:0-2330 GCA_043785285.1 Chitinophagaceae bacterium | reverse complement strand
GAAATCAGCCACTGGAGCTATAAAGTAGTGAAAGGTGACAATAATACTTGCCGTATTGACATTGACGGGCGCCAATATACACCGCAGGAAATCAGTGCCATGATTCTTCAGAAGATGAAGAAGACGGCTGAAGATTACCTGGGGCAGGAAGTAACCGAGGCTGTTATTACGGTTCCTGCTTATTTTAATGATGCCCAGCGTCAGGCAACTAAGGAAGCCGGAGAAATTGCCGGACTTACCGTTCGCCGTATCGTAAACGAACCAACAGCAGCTGCACTGGCCTATGGTCTGGATAAAGCGGGAAAAGATGAAAAAATTGCCGTTTTTGACCTGGGTGGAGGAACTTTTGACATATCCATCCTGGAACTTGGCGATGGCGTTTTTGAAGTAAAATCCACTAACGGGGATACCCATCTGGGTGGAGATGATTTCGATAAAATCCTTATTGACTGGCTCGCAGCAGAATTTAAAAAAGAAGAAAATATTGATCTGCGTAAGGATCCAATGGCGCTGCAGCGGCTGAAAGAAGCTTCCGAAAAAGCAAAAATCGAATTGTCATCTTCTACCGAAACGGAGATCAACCTGCCTTATGTGACGGCAGTGGATGGCGTTCCAAAACACCTGGTGAAAAAGCTGACACGCGCTAAGTTTGAACAACTGGCAGACAGCCTTTTTGAAAGATGTCTCAAGCCCTGTGAACAGGCGCTTAAAGACGCCGGAATGCCGGCTTCCCAGATAGACGAAGTAATCCTGGTAGGCGGCAGTACCCGTATTCCCAAAGTGCAGGAAATCGTTGAGAAATTCTTTGGCAGAAAGCCTAATAAAGGCGTGAATCCGGATGAAGTGGTTGCCGTAGGAGCCGCTATTCAGGGAGCCGTACTCACCGGAGCAGTAAAAGATGTGCTGTTGCTGGACGTTACCCCGCTGAGCCTGGGTATCGAAACCATGGGCGGGGTGATGACCCATCTCATCGAAAGCAATACCACTATCCCAACCAAAAAATCAGAATCCTTCTCCACGGCCAGTGATAACCAACCCGGCGTTCAGATCCATGTGCTGCAGGGCGAAAGACCAATGGCCACCCAGAATAAGAGTCTGGGTATGTTTAACCTGGATGGTATTCCGCCCGCTCCGAGAGGCGTTCCTCAGATCGAAGTCATTTTTGATATTGATGCGAACGGAATCCTCCATGTAACGGCAAAGGATAAAGGAACCGGTAAGGAACAGAAGATCCGGATTGAAGCAGGTAGCGGACTGAGTAAAGAAGAAGTGGAAAAGATGAAAAACGAGGCCAAAGCCAATGAAGCAACCGATAAGTCCGCCCGCGAAAAAGTGGATAAGCTGAATCAGGCAGACAGTCTGATTTTCCAGACGGAAAAACAGCTGAAAGAATATGGCGATAAGGTCCCTGCCGATAAAAAAGCCCCAATCGAATCTGCCCTGACCCGGTTAAAAGATGCCCATAAGAGCCAGGACATTGCCCAGATTGATGCAGCTGTTGCTGAAATCAATACGGCATGGACTGCTGCTTCTGAAGAAATGTATAAAGCAACCCAGGGCGCAGGAGCTCAACCCGGAGCAAATCCGGGCGCTAACGCAGAAGGGCAACCGAATACAGATAAAAACGCGGAAAACGTTACGGACGCAGAGTTTGAAGAAGTAAAATAATCAGCTGAATACTTGAATTGAAAGGCCGTCCGCAACGACGGCCTTTCTTATTTTATTGTGAATGTGAATAAAATGCAAAATGACACGTATTCTGTAATTAGGTTAAAAATGGCTTGCTTGATTCAAAAAAAGGGCGTATATTTGCATTGCAATTGAGCAATTTTTTAGCCTTGCAAGGGTAGTCTTGGATTCGACACTTCTTTCTAACGATTCTTTCGTGTTCTTCCTTCAATTGCTTATCAATTAGTTAAAATTTTAAACACGAACATTTATGAAACAAGATGTCATGCCCTCTATTATCCAGATGGATAAGGAAACCCTGAAAAAACTGACTAGTGAAGTGAATGAAACTATTGCCACTGGTTATTCTTTATCGGAAATAAAATCCCGCTTTACTTCCCATAATCTCTGGAATATTAACAGGAACTGGAAACAGACTTCCCGGATATCCAGAAAATGAGTGATTTAAAATAATATAACAATAGCCAGAACCTTCCTCATGGAAAGGAATATAAACGGATTTACCATCTGATAACACTGTCTGATAAAGACAGTGTTTTTTATTTTAGGAAGAATCTAAATGGGGATTCCTTTACATGATGTCCAGGGCCTTGGCAAGAAAGGTACAAGCAAAAGGAAGTAATATGATACAAGGACCTCCG
>JAYVXJ010000152.1:0-2340 GCA_043785285.1 Chitinophagaceae bacterium | reverse complement strand
CATGCTTTCAATTATCTGCCTGCTGCAGCAACAGAAGACCCGAAAAATGCAGAGATTCCTTACCTGATTGCCCATGCCTATGTGGACATGAACAATTACAAACCAGCTATCCCTTATTTCCAGAAAGCCATCGCACTGGATTCTTCAAAAGTGCAATGGATCTATGAATGTGCGCTTGTTTATGCCACTATTTACGATGATATATCAGCCATAAAATATTACGATATCGCAGCGGCCAAAGGATACAAAAAAGACAATGATTTTTATGAGAACCTGGCAGACTCTTATATCACTGCCGGACAGGCTGCTAAAGGCTTACAGATTCTGCAGGATCTGGTGGTAAAAAAGCCTGCCGATCTGGAACTGCTAAACAGCCTTGGCTTCACCAGTTATAAATTGAAAAAATACGATCAGGCCATTAATTACTGGGACAGGATCCTGTCTTATGATAAACAAAACGGTCGCGCCCTATATATGATCGGTATGGCCTATCAGAAAAAGGGCGACACTCAAAAAGGGAAAGCCCTCTGCGATAAAGCCATTGCTCTGGATCCATCACTCAAAAACCTCAAGCAGGAAATCAGGTTGGAACAATGAAAACCTGAGGAGCCAGATTGGCAATTCCATAAGTTTAAAGATGGATTTCTAAGATTTCCACTAAATCCCTTATGCCTTCCGTTGCTGTTTTTTCTATTTTAGTGAGATTACAGATTTCTGCTGTGAATGGAACTCTTTTATCTACGATGAATTTGGGGGTCCGTGAACCCGCACAATGAATCAACCCCGCAGCAGGATATACCACCAGAGAAGTGCCCACAACAACAAATACATCAGCCGATTTTACCAGCAGAGCCGCCGGCTCAATCATGGGTACCGCCTCTTCAAACCACACAATATATGGGCGCAACTGCGCACCATCCTAATATTTCTACATCCCACCTTGCTTTGTATAAGGACGAAATGGTGGATGCAGCCCATTTCAACTCCTGGGTAATAAGTTCTATCTGAACGTCTTTTCATTATCATATACCACAACACGGCGCAGAATTATCTGGTCTATCCCTACTTCTTTAGCTTTCTTACCCGTTAGCCGTATCAACTCATCTTTGAGTATATGCTGGTCTTTGTCAACAGGCAACTCTTTTTCGCAGATGCTTTCATATACCGTATTATCCTTTATACGGGGTACAAATACATTCTCTGCATTGATGCGCTGCATCATTAAGCTAAAATCAAAATAACCTTTGTCTTCTACAATAATGGTTCCTAATGCAAATACCGTTTGCGGATGTCCCCGCTTATCGTGTACAGCCGCTTCACTGATATTGACCAAATCGGGAAGCATGAGCGCATGGTCCAGGCAGGTATGTATTTTTATGCCTCCTTTAGCTGTCCGGAACTTTGCCCACTCAAATAAGCTCAACCATAAGCTGATAGTGGAGCTGTCTGTTATTTTCACCACTTTGCCTTTTATCTCCTCTATATCCATGGCTTTACCATGCCTGAGCAGGATGCCTTTATAATGCGAAAGCAACTTATAATACAGGGTTTCAAATACTTTCCAGTCCCGTTTTGCATTGCCATCGCTCATGGTACTTCTGGCGGGGCTTTGTTTTAATCCTAAGTCACCAATAAAAATGGTGTTTACAGCTATGGCGGTGTTTATATCGGTTAAGGTCTGGCATTTATTCAGCTGTCCGAACATTTGAGATACTAAATGATCGTAGGTTTTATACTTGCTGCAAAATTTATCACTCTTGTGTTTAGCCATACTGCTTTGCAAAATAGAACCCGGTATGAGTTCTAAAATTTGTTTTATAATAGGCTTGTTGTTACTTTTATTGCGGGTAAATAGTCCCATATATCTATGAAGTTTTGTCACCTCAAAGGTAATTTGGGCTATTTACTTTTTTGACTTTCGGATGATAGTTGTAATGGATGAATAAACTTTGCTTCTGAGCAAATTCCGCCGGGCGATTTTAAAATAGTTTCTGAGCATGATTTTATTTTGGTTGAGGGTCAACGAAACAGTCCTTCATTCTGTCCGCAAACTCTTTACCGGGTTGGCCATGGCAGCTTTAATGGTTTGAAAACCGAGTGTACATAAGGCAATAACAGTCAATACGGTTCCTCCCAGCAGGAATATCCACCAGCTGATCTGCGTGCGATATGCAAAATTATCCAGCCATTTATTCATGCCGATCCAAGCAAGGGGCGCAGCTATGATATAGGCAATTCCAATCAGCAGCATAAATTCTTTGCTGATGATGCCTACGATCTGGGAAACAGTAGCGCCCAACACTTTTCTTACACCAATTTCTTTTGTTCGTTGTGTGGTGC
>JAYVXJ010000151.1:0-2340 GCA_043785285.1 Chitinophagaceae bacterium | reverse complement strand
ATACCGAGGAAACCTATCATAAAGACCTGAATTATATTGAACAATAAAACACCTAAACCGGCTCACAATAGTTGAATCCCTATCTTCGCGGATCAATTTTTGCAAACGCTTATCGATGAAATTTTTAATTATCCGCTTTTCTTCCATTGGCGATATTGTTTTAACAACTCCATTGTTGCGTTGCCTGAAGCAACAAATCCCCGGTGTAGAAATTCATTTTCTTACCAAGTCCACCTACCTGCAGATCCTGGCCTCCAATCCTTATATCGATAAGGTTCATTACCTGGAGCAAAGCCTTCAGTTGGTGATTAAGGAACTCCAGCGCGAAAATTTCGACTATATAATAGATCTTCACCACAACCTGCGTTCCATGAAAGTAAAGGACGCACTGAAGGTTAAATCCCTTTCCTATGACAAACTGAATGTTCAGAAATGGATCTATACCAGCTTTAAATGGAATATGCTTCCCAAGGTTCATATCGTGGACCGTTATATGGAAACGGTAGAAAGTTTTGGCGTTAAGAACGATGGTGCGGGACTTGATTATTTTATTGCCCGGGAAGATGTAATCAATGAGACTGACCTTCCCACTTCCCATTCAGCAGGCTACGTAGGCGTGGTGATCGGGGCCGCCCTGAATACCAAGAAATATCCTATTCATCATGTAAAAAAACTCTGTGAACTGCTGGATCATCCCATTGTGTTGCTGGGTGGATTGGAAGATGCGGATGAAGGCGACCGTATTGCTGCAGCAGACCATATCAAAATTTATAATACCTGCGGAAAATTCGGACTGAATGAATCCGCAGACCTGGTTCGCAGGGCTAAGCTGGTAGTGACCAACGATACCGGATTAATGCATATTGCGGCAGCTTATAAAAGACCCCTCATTTCCCTCTGGGGAAATACGGTTCCTGATTTCGGGATGTATCCGTATTACGGAGCTAAATACCTGAAATGGTATGCGGAAAACGTTTCCGCTACTGAATTGCCTTATGACATCATAGAGATAAATAACCTCCGGTGTCGCCCATGTTCAAAAATCGGATATGATTCCTGTCCGCTCGGGCATTTCAAATGCATGGAAAAAATTGATCCGGTTTCTGTATTGGCCCGTATCCGGGCAAGGCTCTGATTTTTTATTTGATGTGCTGACCGGTCCAGTTACCATCTTTATCAAAAAGATTATAACCTACTACGGAATCGTAGCAGAGATATTTCCCATCCCATACCCCTTTCACGTCGAAATGATTGAAAATGCCGTTGCCTGATTTTACAAAAAAGCCTGTCCAGTCACCCTGGGCATCAAATGACAACATGAGTTGCTGGGTTGCTACGGAAATGAAACCAATCAGATCATCTGTGCGATTAAAGATGTACAATCCCTTCCAGGCTGGATTTTTTGGATGATATTCATTGTGGTACATCGGATTGAGGGCTTTGTTCACATCGGGGTTCAGCTCAAAATGATTGAGCGGATTGATGGTGCTGTTATATTCCGGGTTGACGTCGTTGTTGTGTGCGGGATTAATATTCCAGTTGAATTTTGGATTGATATTGGAATTTTTATCCGGATTGATAGTCGCGTTGGAATTTGGACTCAGGTTGATATCAATTTTCGGATCATGCCGGTTTTCCAGGTTTTGGGACCGTACGGAAAAAATCATTAATAAGGATAGCGTAATCAGGGGTAGCTTTTTTTTCATCAGCTTTTTTTTGTTAAACACATGGTCATTTTAATTAAAATGCTCTGGAAGAACTATGGATCAAAATACAACAAATACGGGATTCTGCGAATCCTCACTTTACATGGATGCCGGTCCATTTGCCGTTTTTATCGAACAGATTATAGCCGGAATAATTGTCGTAACACAAAAACATACCGGTCCATATACCTGGAACAGTAAAATAATTATACATCAGCCTTCCCGCTTTTACAAAATACCCATTCCAGGTTCCATTGTTATCGAATGAGATCATCACATTTTGAGTAGCAATGGAAATATATCCGAACAAATTATTGGAATCGTTAAAAATGAACATTCCTTTCCAGGAACTGGTGGAAGGACGAAGACTTTTCATAAAAACCGGATTCAGCACTTCATTGGTTTGCGGATTGAGCTGTAGATTGATCATCGGGTTGATGGATGAATTCTGAATGGGATTCACTGCATCATCCTTTAAGGGATTCATGTTCCAGTTCACAGAAGGATTGATGGCCAGATTGCTGTCTGGGTTGATGCGGTTGTTCCGGAATGGATTGATATTAGGATCCTCTTTAGGGTCATGTTTCCTGAAAACAGGGTCATTCTGCGCCTGAAGGGTCGCAACGCCGATGAA
>JAYVXJ010000150.1:0-7804 GCA_043785285.1 Chitinophagaceae bacterium | reverse complement strand
GGTTTCTGCATTCATCAGGTTCTTGGAATAATCGAAAAGAATATCGCCGAAAACAAGGGAATACTGATCAAACCTATTGGAATCATTGCTGAAAAGACTTTTCATCTGAATGCCTTTCATTACCTGCTGATGGTCCTGCAGTTTTTTCCACGATGCCGTTTGAGTTGGGGAAATATTGGGGAACATATTTGGGTTTAGATTGTTTCTATATGTAGTACAAAAATACAGATCCTTATCTGGTTAATGCAAGTTAGCTCAGGTATGATTTTTTTCATATTCAAAAAAACGCTTTATGAGCCAGGCTTTTGTTAAAGAAAATGAGGAACAATGGTTACATGAAATACCCCCCTCCATTAGCGCGCTGATTTATTATCTTACGCGGGAAAACAATGGAATCCGGGTTTATGAAAAGAAAATGGTAAGAGATTCAGAGAGTGGCCTGGAAGTGCATATAATGAGCAACGGCCTTTCCTATTCCAAGGATGAGAAAAGCAAATGGTATGTAATTTAACAGGAAAATAATAAAAAAGGCCGTCTTGCTGGACTTCACTGTCTTTTAATCCCGTCAACTTAGTTGCTGCCGGTATGGGGTTGCTTCATTGCCTGAATAATGCCATTTCCAACTGCTCCGGATATCACGACGATAAATTTTTGATAAACCGGCAGACCTGATCCGTCATCTGCGGTGAAACATCCAGGTGGGTAACCACCCGGAGATGGGTAGCCGAAATCGGCAGGAGAAGAATGCCGGCTGCCTTCATTTTGGCTGCAAATGCTTTCGGGTCTTCCCCGGCAATCAATTCGAAAATGACCAGGTTGGTTTCAACTGGAAGTACGGCTTTTATAATAGGAGTTGAATTAAGTGCCTTTGCAATTTGTTTTGCATGGGCATGGTCTTCTGCGAGCCTTTCCACATGATGTTCCAGCGCATACAAAGCAGTGGCTGCCAGAAATCCGGTCTGCCGCATTCCACCGCCAAATAATTTGCGGATACGCCTGGCCTGCCTGATAAAGCGTTCCGTTCCCAAGAGAATACTTCCGGCCGGGCAGCCCAGTCCTTTATTAAAACAAACCGATATGCTGTTGAATAATTTTCCATACATCGCAGGCGTTTCTTTTCTGGCCACCAGCGCATTGAACAATCGGGCACCATCCAAATGAAGGATCAGTTTTTTTTCATCACATACCTCCCGGATTTTTTTTATCTCCTCCATATCATAACAACTTCCTCCTCCCCGGTTGGACGTATTTTCCAGACAAACCAGGGAAGTCCTGGCCTTATGAACGTCATCCGGATTGATAGACGCTAAAATCTGATCTGCCTGTATTCTGCCCCGGTCACCGGCCAACGCCCTCACCTGCGACCCGGAGTTAAAAGCAATGCCACCGCCTTCATAAATATATACATGCGCCTCGCGTTCACAAATCACTTCGTCTCCAGGCTGCGTATGACATTTAATGGCTATCTGGTTGCCCATGGTTCCGCTGGTACAATACAAAGATGCTTCCACACCAAAAAGGTTGGCAACGGTTTTTTCCAGCTCGTTCACTGTTGGATCTTCTCTGAATACATCATCCCCTACGGCTGCCTGCATCATGGCCTGCATCATGCCGGGCGTGGGCCGCGTAACGGTATCTGATCGCAAATCAATCAATGGGAAACGGGTTATGTTAAAATGCTAAAAATAAGGGAGGCTGAATTTCCCCAATAAAGATAATCAGAAGTTAATTAGCGTTCACAGCAATCAGGGAAAATGCCAATGGCATGAAGATTGGATCTATATTTAAAATCAATTTTATGGACAATTTAAAATTAAAAGGAAGCTGGAATGTTCTAAAAGGAAAATTAAAACAATCCTATGCTGACCTTACAGACGATGATCTGAAATATGAAGAAGGAAAGGAAGATGAATTGATGGGCCGCCTTCAGAAAAAAACAGGCCAAACGAAAGATCAGTTGAAGAAATGGTTTAATTCCCAGATGGAATCCACGCAGAAAGCGCATCAGCATTAATGAGGAAAGCGGATAAATACCCCTTCCCGTAAAAGCCGGAAGGGGTATTTACATTTTATGTTGACCATAAAATGGGTAACGGGTTAGCCAGGAAGCCCAACGTGTTTAGTTTTTTACTTAACTTGCGCCCCTATGACACAGGAAAAGCTAAACGATATGAGGTCCCGGCTGAGTGGACTGAGGAGGTTTCTTTGACGTCACTAACCGACAGATCAAAATCGAAGAAGAAAAGCAACTAACCGGAAGTCCTGGATTCTGGAACGATAACGAGCGCGCAACAGGCATTCTCAAAAACATTAAGGTAAACGAGTATTGGGTAAAACTCTATGAGGCTGTAGAAACAGCAATAGAGGATTTTGCAGTATTGCTTGATTTCTGGAAAGCGGGAGAAGCAACAGAAGAAGAAACCAAGGAAGCTTATCAGAAGGCGCTCAGCCTGATAGATGAAGCCGAATTTAAAAGCACACTTAATCAACCGGAAGATGAACTTCCTGCTGTATTGCAAATCAATTCGGGTGCAGGTGGAACGGAAAGTCAGGATTGGGCAGAAATGCTGATGCGCATGTACCGTATGTATGGCGAAAAACAAGGTTGGTCCGTTTCCGAACTCGATTATCAGGACGGTGAAAGTGCCGGTGTAAAAAGCGTTACCCTTCAATTTGATGGCCCTTTTGCCTATGGATTTCTGAAAGCAGAAAGTGGCGTGCACCGGCTGGTGCGGATCTCTCCATTCGACAGCAATGCGAGGCGACATACATCTTTCGCCTCTGTTTATGTATATCCCCTGATTGATGACAGCATTCAAATTGAAGTTAATGCCGCCGATGTGGAATGGGCATTTTTCAGAAGTGGTGGTGCAGGCGGACAAAACGTAAATAAAGTAGAAACGGCTGTCCGGTTAACCCACAAGCCCAGTGGAATTATTGTGGAATGTCAGCAGGCACGTACACAGGGAGAAAACCGCGAGAAAGCAATGGCTATGCTGAAAAGCCGGCTTTATGAAGAAGAAATACGAAAGCGGGAAGCCATCAAGAATGCCAGTAATGCCAGTAAAAAAAAGATAGAATGGGGTTCCCAAATCCGCTCTTATGTATTTCATCCTTATAAGATGATCAAAGATCATCGCACCGATTTTGAAACCGGAAATATTCAACCGGTGATGGATGGTGAACTGGACGGATTTATTAAAGCTTACCTGATGACGGAAAAAGAAACAGCAGGCTAAATTGTTTTAACCACCCAATGCATAGCTTATGAATCTTGGTTATTTTCATTATGCGCTGCCTTCCAATGAACCAGTGCTGAATTATGCAGCCGGTTCTCCGGAAAAAATCTCACTGAAAAAAGCAATCAAAGAAGTAAAGAGCCAGGAACAGGATATACCGATGATTATCGGGGGGAAAGAAGTCCGTTCCGGTAATAAAATAAAAATATGTCCTCCGCATGAATTCGCCCATACCCTGGGCTATTTTCATCGGTCCACCGCTGCCCATGTGAACCAGGCTATTGAAGCAGCGCTTGCAGCTAAAACCTCCTGGGAAGCTCTGAACTGGGAAAACCGGGCAGCCATTTTTCTGAAAGCAGCCGATCTGCTGGCCGGGAAATATCATGCTTATATGAACGCAGCAACTATGCTCGGGCAAAGCAAAAATGCTTATCAGGCAGAAATTGACGGAGTTTGCGAACTCATTGATTTCTTACGATTTAATACACATTATCTCAGCGAAATATACAGGCAGCAACCCATCAGTTCCCCAGGCGTTCACAACCGTTTGGAGTACCGTCCCCTGGAGGGATTTGTGCTGGCGATAACACCTTTTAACTTTACGGCGATAGGTGGAAATCTCCCTACTTCTGCTGCTCTTTGTGGAAATGTAGTACTTTGGAAACCGGCAGATACCCAGATTTTCAGTGCACATCTGTTTATGAAAATATTGCTGGAAGCCGGGTTGCCTGATGGCGTGATCAACCTGATCTATCCTGAAGGTGCCGAACTGGGTAAGGTTTGTTTCCTTCATAAGGATTTTGCCGGTATCCATTTCACCGGATCCACAGCCATATTCAATACCATCTGGAAAAGCATCGGTGAAAATATCGGGAAGTATAAATCCTATCCCCGTATAGTAGGAGAAACAGGCGGAAAAGATTTTGTGGTTGTTCATCCGGATGCCGATGTGGATGTGGCTGTTACTGCGCTGGTCCGGGGTGCTTTTGAATTCCAGGGACAAAAATGTTCCGCGGCTTCACGTGCTTACCTGCCTTCCAACCTGGCTCCCGCAATACGTGAAAAATTAATTGCTGCCATCAAAACACTTAACGTAGGGACGGTTGAAGATTTCCGGAATTTTGTGAATGCCGTGATCGATGTAAAAAGTTTTGATAAGATCAAAGGATACATTGACCGTGCAATTTCAGATCCCAAAGCAAAAATTATTGCCGGAGGAAATGGGGATAAATCGAAAGGTTATTTCATAGATCCCACAGTTATCGAAACAACGGATCCGGATTATGTAACGATGAAAGAAGAAATTTTCGGACCGGTACTGACTATCTATGTTTATCCGGAAAATGACTTTGAACAAACACTTGAACTGGTAAACCGGACTTCTCCCTACGCCCTCACCGGTTCCATTATTTCACGCAATAGGCAGGCTATAGAACTGGCGACAGAAAAACTGAGACAGGCAGCTGGAAATTTTTATATCAACGACAAGCCTACTGGCGCAGTAGTCGGACAGCAACCTTTTGGCGGCGCCCGCGGAAGTGGAACGAATGACAAAGCCGGGTCCATGCTGAACCTCTACCGCTGGTTAAGTGCACGCACGATCAAGGAAACATTTCAGCCGCCTACCAGTCATGACTACCCTTTTTTAGCAGAAGCATGAACAGCATTTCCTATTTTTATATAAAATACCGGGTTTGAAGACGATCCTAACTGAAGAGCAGCTTGGCCTTACCATACAGCGACTGAGTCATCAATTGCTGGAAAACCAAACACGGTACGATGATATTGTGATCATTGGCATTCAGCCACGGGGAATCTTTTTCTCCGATCGCATCGTGGAGCAGATCAATCTGCAGATTGCTCCGCAACAGATTACTTATGGAAAGCTCGATATCACGTTTTACCGGGATGATGTGCGGCAGGGACTCCATACGCTGAATCAAACCGATATTCCTTTTTCCATTGAAAATAAAACCGTTATTCTGGTAGATGATGTATTATATACCGGAAGAACGATCCGGGCTGCGATGGATGCCCTCTTGGCCTTTGGCCGTCCCGCTAAAGTGGAACTATGCGTGTTGATTGACCGCCGATTCAGCAGGGAGTTCCCGATACAGGCGGATTATGCCGGTAAATTCATTGACACCATCATTACCCAGAAAGTAAAGGTTTTGTGGAAAGAAAGAGACGGAAAGGATGAAGTGGTTCTTTTATAACGGAATTTCACAACCTGTTTTGGTGATTGGCTTTTGAAAATCTAACTTTGCGTTTTAATGCAACTCAGTACCAAACATCTTCTTGGCATTAGAGACTTACAAGCTTCCGACATCCAGACTATTTTAGATACTGCTACCCAGTTCAAAGAAGTTTTACAAAGGCCGATTAAAAAAGTTCCCACCCTGCGGGATGTTACCATCGTGAACCTCTTTTACGAAAATTCCACCCGCACCCGCATTTCCTTTGAGCTGGCTGAAAAACGCTTATCTGCCGATACGATTAATTTCACCGCATCCGGCTCTTCTGTATCCAAGGGAGAATCTTTACTCGATACGGTCAACAATATTTTATCCATGAAAGTGGATATGGTGGTGATGCGACATAGTGCCAGCGGAGCTCCGCATTTTCTGGCCAAACATATTCCTGCCGCCATTATAAATGCCGGTGATGGCATCAATGAACATCCCACGCAGGCTTTGCTGGATGCCTTTTCCATACGGGAAAAACTCGGCTTACTGGAAGGGAAAAAAGTAGCCATCATCGGGGACATTATGCATTCCCGTGTAGCGCTTAGCAATATTTATCTGCTGAAAAAAATGGGCGCTGAAGTAATGGTTGCCGGCCCTCCTACGCTTATTCCGGTTCATATCAAAGCGGCCTTTGATATTCAGGTGGAATATAATCTCCGGAAAGCATTGGAATGGTGCGATGTAGCCAATGTGTTGCGCATTCAACTGGAACGGCAGAATCAGGTATTGTTTTCTTCCCTGAGGGAATATAGTCTGGCTTATGGTATCAACCGGAAAATGCTGGACAGTTTATCGAAAGAAATTCTGATCATGCATCCGGGCCCCATCAACCGCGGGGTGGAATTGGATAGTGATGTGGCGGATAGCAAACAATCCATCATCCTGCAACAGGTAGAAAACGGAGTTGCCGTTAGAATGGCGGTTCTTTACCTGCTGGCGGGCAAAGCAACCCATCTTTAATCCTTAAATAAATTTTTATGCAACGGATCGCGCTATTTCCCGGCACTTTTGATCCGATTACCATTGGTCATCTGGACATTATCAGTCGTTCTCTTTCGCTGTTCGACAAAGTGGTGATCGGCATTGGCCGCAATGCCAATAAACTGCCCATGTTCACGGAAGAGCAACGGTTGAAATGGACTAAGGAAATTTATAAGGACAACCCTCAGGTGGATGTTGTGGTTTACGATGGACTTACCATTACCTGTTGTCAGCAGGTCGGCGCTCACTTTATCATCCGCGGCATCCGGTACGTAAACGATTTTGAATATGAGAAAGCCATTGCAGATATGAACCGGAGCCTGGATCATCAGATTGAAACCGTATTCCTCACCTGTCTGCCCCAATATACTTCAGTAGCTTCAACGCTGGTACGGGATGTGCTACGGAATGGTGGAGATGCGATGCAGTTTCTGCCACAGGTGGTGGCCGATTCATTAAAAAATAAAACAGGCTGATATGTCGATCTGGTTTAAAAAAGAGTTGAATCTGGAAAAGCTGAATGGATTTTCGAAGGATACCATGAATGATTATATCGGCATCAAATTCATTGAAGTAGGTGAAAATTTCCTCAGAGCCAGCATGCCGGTGGATCATCGCACCAAACAAGCCTATGGATTGCTGCATGGCGGCGCTTCTGTCACACTTGCGGAAACTGTTGGTAGTGTTGCTTCCGCGATGGTAATAGATCCGGAGCAATTTATTTGTGTGGGCGTGGAAATCAATGCCAATCACCTGAAAAGTGTACGTGATGGTTTTGTAACGGCTACTTCAATTCCTTTACACCTGGGTTTATCATCCCATGTATGGGAAATTAAAATCCTGGATCAGCACGACAAACTAATTTGTGTCAGCCGGCTAACGGTTTATGTGATAAGAAAAAAAATTAATTAAGTTTAAATCCCGCTGCTTTCAAAACTTCGAGAATGTTGGGATACGTATTCTTTTTTATTTCAGCGAATCCATCTTCTCCAATCCACCTGAGTTCCGTAATGTCTTCTTCCAGTTGAGGAACCAATGCCTGATTTCCGGGGGCTTTCATCCGGAACCAATGGGTTTCTTTTAATAGGCTAAGGCCGTTCTCTTCATAAGTATGATGGGTAACCAGTAAAAGTTCTTTCAATTCTATTTTTCTGATGCCGGTTTCTTCATTAACCTCACGTAAAGCACACTCTTCCGTACCTTCTCCTCCCTCGATTTTCCCTTTCGGAAGATCCCATATATTCCTCCGGAACATAAAGAGCACTTCTCCGCGTTCGTTTTCTATCAACCCGCCGGCAGCGTGAATGATCTTGCTTGTTGGTTCTTCCATATTCTTTG
>JAYVXJ010000149.1:0-2344 GCA_043785285.1 Chitinophagaceae bacterium | reverse complement strand
GCAATCAAACGAAAGGTTACGTAAAAGATCCATTGAAATTATTTAGAAAGGTGACCGAAAAAAAGGGTGTGGCCCTGTATGTTCATTATTCCGGAGTGCTCGATGGACGTGCAATACAGCTTCATCCTGCCTGGGCAAAGCAGGATGCAAACGGTATTTTTTCCAAACAGGAAACTTCCTGCCAAAGCGCTTATGCAGATAGCCTCCTGATGCCACAGTTAAAAGAACTGGCGGGCGTATATCATGTGGATGGCGCTTGGGTGGATGGCGATTGCTGGGCTGCTCAAAGAGATTATTCCCCTGCAGCTATCGCTGCCTTTACATCAAAAACCGGAATTAAGAAAGCACCCGTGAACCCGGAAGATCCGGGATGGGCAGAATGGACCGCCTTCACCCGAGGATCCTTTAAATCTTATATGAAAAAATACATTGATGCCATTCATCAATACAAACCTGGTTTTCAAATAACCAGTAATTGGGCTTTCACGGGTTTCATGCCTGAACCGGTTGATGTGAACGTGGATTTTATATCGGGTGACGTAGCTTCATCCAGTAGTGTATATAGTGCGGCATTCGAAAGCCGGTGTATAGCCCCTCAGGGTAAACCGTGGGACCTGATGTCGTGGAGTTTCAGCTATAATTTTGGTAATTCCTTTGGAAGCCCCAAGAGCCCTGTACAAATAATGCAGGAAGCCGCAGAAGTAATGACCATGGGCGGCAGTTTTCAGGTTTATTATACACAAAATCATGACGCATCCATCAAACCATGGATTATTCCGGGTGCCGCAGAAATAGCTTCATTCTGCAGATCCCGCGTGGCCTTTTGTAAGGATGCTTCTCCGTTACCACAGATTGCCGTATTATATTCCACGCATGCTTTTTATACGCATGCAAAAGCCATTTACGGTTATAGTGCGGATGGAATTGCAAACGAAGTGAAAGGCATAACCATGAGTCTGTTGGATAAACAATACAGTTTGCAGGTGCTGATGGAACATTCCTTAAAAGGCCGGATGAAGCAATTCCCTGTAATTGTTATTCCGGGGTGGAGGGAGCTGGACCCTGATTTTAAAAAAGAGTTGGATGACTATGTTTTGAGTGGAGGCAACCTCGTGTTAATAGGACCAGGTCCAATCACTTTTTTCAGCGAAGAAACAGGCATAAAAAATGGGAAAGAATTTAAGTCAAATAATCTGAGTCTCGGGTATCAGGGCCGCATGAGCACTTTGCAGGCAGAATACATACCGGTGCAACCGCCGGCGAATGCGGTAAACATAGGGGGGCTATATCAGAACCAGGATTTACGCTTTCCCTCATCGCCTGCTGCATCTATCATTAAAAGAGGCAAAGGAAAGATCGCTATGCTGTATACCACATTGGGATCCTCTTACATTGAACACCGCACACAACTGGGCGCCGACTTCCTTGCCGCTGTCATCAGCCAGTTAATTCCTGATCCGATGGTACAGGTTGAAGGTTCGGCATACATTCATGTAAACCTCATGCGAAAAAACGGTAAAACTTATTTACACCTAATCAATGCCGGAGGGCAGCATGATAATGAAAAAGTTTATGAGTGGCCTGAGCTAACTCCATTATATAACATCAGGTTAAAATTAAAAACACCGAAAAAGCCGAGAAAGCTTATGTTGATGCCGGAGCAAAAACACATACCGTTTGTTTTTCAAAATGGTCAGGTAACGTTTACTGTTCCCAAACTGGATATTTATTCGATCGTACAGGTTGATGATTGATGATCAAATGAAAGATGGCAATGAAAAGTCCGGCACGTTGGAGGGCTCCAGGACATTTCATCAGATACTTCCCGATTTGTCCACAGGTCGTAAAGGAGTATCCGAGGGTTGGTTCGAAGGGTTTGACCGTCGTGGGGATTACCTTGCACATGCTCATTTAGGAATGCATTAAATTTCAAATGAACATTCGTGTTTTACCAGTATTTCAGCATAGCTGTGGGGGGATCCGGCAGCTTCATTGAAGTATGCGATTAATTAAAAACCACCATATTCCGGTTGTATTTATTCCGGTACTCAACAGGCGACAAGCCCGTAATCCGTTTGAACGTATTCCGGAATGATTTTGTATCCGTATACCCCACTTTATACATCACTTCATTTACATTTTCACGTGAAGATTCCAAGCTCAGCTTAGCAGCTTCAATTTTTACTCGTTGCATATATTCAACCGCAGTATTTGAAGTGGCTTTTTTAAACCGGCGCTCCAGATTTCGTCGGCTTATAGCCAGCATGGATGCCAATTGTCCAACACTGATTCTTCTCTGGAAATTATTTTCGATAAATTCCTGTGCTTTTAAAATGGGTTCATC
>JAYVXJ010000148.1:0-7814 GCA_043785285.1 Chitinophagaceae bacterium | reverse complement strand
TGAATGGAACTGGAATTTTAATAACGGTGAACATCTTGTTCAAACAACCAAACCCAAATTAATTAAAACATTTCCTGTTGGATGGCAACAAATCCAACTCATCAGCACAACCCAGGAAGGATGCGTTTCGGACCCGTATTCCATAACACTAAATGTAACGGAAAAACCACAGACAACCATCTCCACTGAAGATGCCTGTTACGGAGATCCGGTAAAGCTCAATGCAGAAAATATAAATCCCGCGGTGCCCATCCGGCAATGGTACTGGTTCACAGGAGACGGTGGTTTTGACAGCAGTGCAAACCTGATCCATTTTTATCCTGCAGGCGGGAAATATTCAGTGGGTGTTTATGCAACGAATTACGCCGGTTGTTCATCAGATACTTTAGCGGCTGTGGTTACCATTTATCAGACCCACGCCAGACTGGGAAATGACACCGTTGTTGCTATCGGTCAACCCCTGCAGCTTCATGCAACGGGCGGAGATTTGTATCAATGGACTCCGGCAACCGGACTGAATGACGTCAGTTCACCGGATCCTGTGGCAATACTCCATACTGACATGCAATACATTGTTGCAGCATATACTTCTTTTGGCTGCCCTACCTACGATACCATACAGGTCAAAGCTTATAAAGGACCAGCCCTGTATGTTCCTAACGCATTCACGCCGGATAACAACGGCCACAATGATCGTTTCCGGCCTATTGCGGTGGGCATGACCAATATCTCCTATTTCAATATCTATAACCGTTTAGGGCAACTGATGTATAGCAGCCGGAATTCCGGAGAAGGCTGGGATGGTACCCGGAACGGACAACCACAACCGACTGGCACGTATGTCTGGATGATAAAAAGCGAGGATTACCTGGGAAAAACACATGCGGAGAAAGGGACGGTTGTGCTGATCAGGTGATAAATTAAAAAGTAAAAAAATGGTGCGCCATTCCGCTCTACTTTTTAATTTTTAATTTTTAAACAAAATCCAGATAATCAAATTTGTTCCCCAGAATTTTCCGATCATCGGCCCCCAGCCATTTATTCAATACGGTAGCATACACATTTTTGAAATCCAGATTATATTGGAGATCCCCTTCGGAAAGGTTGGCCAGATCAGGCATCCCATTCAGCAAGCCTGCTTTTTTTAAACCGCCGCTGATTAAAAACATGTTGTTGGCAGTACCGTGATCCGTTCCTCCACTGGCATTTTGTGCTACCCTTCTTCCAAATTCAGAAAAAGTCATCAGCAACACTTCGTTGAAGCGATGATTGGATTTCAGATCGGACGTAAATGCTTTTATCGCTTCATTCATTTCTGAAAATAATTTCTGTTGCCGCTCTTCCTGATTTACATGTGTATCAAAACTTCCTAACGATAAATAATACACCCGGGTATTGATGTCGGAGCAAATGAGGGAAGAAATGGTTTTGAAACTTTTACCGATTTCAGTATTCGGATAAACCATATTGCCGGCATGAATTTTACTTTGTTCAAAAATATAATCAGCACCGGAAAGCGTTTCCGCCATCACCTGGTATAAATAGGAACTGGAATCGCCGGCAGGATGCGCATTGCCCGACTGCAATATTTGTTTGAAAAAAGGATCCTGACTGGCATTATACAACCGGCCCGGATCCCGCAGGGCAATACCCTTCATCTGATCGCCACTGAGGGCAAGACTAAGCATATCATCAATCTCTAACGCCTGCGTTGGTTTATCACAATGAGCACATTGCGCATCCAGCCATCTTCCAAGCCAGCCGGTACTTTTGTATTCATTACTGTTGGATGCGGTTTGCCAGATATCCATACTCCGGAAATGCGAACGATCCGGGTTGGGATAACCCACCTCGTTCAGGATAGCGAGATTTCCCTCTTCATATAAAGTTTTGAAGAAAGTCAGCTCCGGATGGAGCCCTGCTTCTTCAGTAAGCAGTAAAGCTTTCTCTTTTTCTATTCCCAGCTTTGGGCGCTCGCGGTAATAAATATCATTGCGGACAGGGATCACCGTATTGAGTCCGTCGTTGCCTCCACTCAATTGAAGTATAACCAACACGTTGCTCCCTGCAGTCAGATTCCCCTTACCTTCAAATGCTTTCAGAAAGTTTGGAATCAGGAAAGAGCTGGTTGCCAGCGAACCCAGTTGTAAAAAGGTTCTTCTCTTGATCAGCATATAATATAATTTTACCTTCTTTATGTGTATTTAACACAACTGATATTCCGGCGTACTCATGAAGCGGATAGCAGCCGATTGAATCATGGTATTCCGGCTGGACTGATCCAAATATTTTTTCATACCGGCCTCGGCCATCGATGTATTTGACTGGAGCAACAACTCTTGAATGTTTGCCAATAAATCTTCGTCACTTGAATCCCGGAAATGATCAAGAAAGGTTTCCCAATGGATCTTCGTCCGGATGATTTGCCCTGCCCGATTCTTCGCACTGCTTTGTTGCGCCTCCATTCTTTCCATCGGACCGGATTGACGATTCGCGCCTGTTGCGCGGTCTTTCATACCCATCATCAGATCATCGTCGTCCTTTGGCCTCATCAGAATAGCATCTGATGCATACATGATCTGCGGAATACGCAACCGCAACATCAGGCTGGAGCTATCTATCCAACGTTTCCCTCCCGGCCATCCGGCAACATTCGGCGGATTGAACAAAACCTGTCCCAGTAACCGCTGTATTAATATCTGCACATCCGGGTTTTCAAAATCCTGAGGTAACTGGCGACGAATACCAACCAACCATTCAACAGGAGACTTAATATGCGTCCCGATATTTTTCTCATCATAAAACCAATCGCTGCTGAAAATGGCCACCATTAATTTTAGAATATCATATTTGTTTTGATAGAAGTCTTTCGCAAGTGCATCCACCCTGGATTCATCCGCCAGATCATTTACGAAAAACCGGTAGATCTTCCGGGTAATAAAAACAGCGGTTTGTTTTTTGCTGAGCAGCATATCCAGTACATCTTCTCCGGAAAGGTTTCCTGTTTTTCCCAGAAACGTTTTCCCATCATCATCATGTTGTCTTTTTCGAAATTCAAATGCTCCCTGCAGAGTGGTACCCCAGCCGGTAAAAGCCCGCGCAGATTCTTTTACATCATGCTCTGTATAGTTTCCGCGGCCCATGGTAAAAAGCTCCATCAACTCCCGCGCGAAATTTTCATTGGGATGATCCTTTTTATTCTGGTTGTTGTTCAGGAACCGGATCATGGAGGCACTTTTACTCACTTTGAACAACAGATCCCGGAAATTGCCAAGCGCATGTTGCCGGATGATATTCAACAGGGCCTGATCATAAAAAATATTTACCGTCTTCGATGCAAAATGCCCATGCCAGAAAAGAGCCATTTTCTCCCGGAGTTGTGCTTCACCATCCGTCATTTCCTGAAGCCAGTGAAGATTGAGCGTTTTGATATCCAGCACCGATTGCCTTCTGAAATTTTTCTTTTCTTCAGGGGATAATTCCCCTCTCTTTGGGAATCCGTTATCGCCTTTTTCCATTACCAGGGCATTCAAAGAAAGAGTAGCAACATCGAAAGGAACCGGATCATTATTAGCAGATCGAAGAATAAGCCGGAACAATTTTTTGGGTGTAAGATGCCGGATATGATAAACCTGATCTGCAGCCGGACCAAAACCGGCCCGCCACAATAAATGCTGATTTTTAAGCTGATTGCTGTTCATAGAGACAAATCCCTGCCGGTTGGACATCTTCAAAGGGAAAAGGTTTAATTCGTAGTTCCCGGCCTAAACCCTGGTTTCAAGGACCAGCTTTTAGCACTCAACTGAAACGATCTGGAGTTAGTATGGAACATTACTGCGTTACGGCCAAATGGCAATGGATATAGTAAGCAGATCTGCTGATTTGGATAATTTACCTGATCCGGATGAACTAGCTTTAGAAATTGTGGAGAATTCGGAAGCGGGGTTGGAAAGCTTTAAGGCGATGGTGGCGGCATTGAGGCTCACGAATGAATGGGAATGTCATTTAGATATTATTATTTTAAATCTTTTTAAATGTTTCTTCAATTTTATCAATTTTCATTTTACTGGCCATTGGGTTGTTAGCAGATATCGGAGAAGTGATTGTCATCGTGTCTCCGTTGACAGTTGTAGTACTTGTAGATGAAGCATCCCCATTTGAATTGTATTTTGAATCGGACTGTTTTGGATCCATTTTCATTACCAATTGATTTCCCGTTTCAGACCATGTACCTGTTAGGACTATTGGTTTAGGTTGATATTTCCCACTAAGCGTTTTGGTATAACTATGATCGGATTTAAATTCAATAATTTCTGTACCCGTGCTTGAGGTAGAAACTTCAGTAAAAGTTTTACCAAGCTTTTTTGCTGCTTCCATTGTATAAAACTGTTTGATGGAGACCCGGCTCCATTTGCCAATAGATTGTGCATCACTGGTATTAAAACCTGCGATCATTAGCATGCCAAATGAAAGAATAAGACAGGATCTCATTTTTGAAAATTTAAGTTTCGTTTATTTAGTTTTTAAGTTTAAACGACTTTCATTGATTTTTTTATTTTATGAAATGTATTTATCTCGAATGTTCTTCATCTGTTTCAGAATTTCACAGCCGATTTCCACCCCATAGCAATGCTCGCCTATGCTCATTACTTAGATTGATTCATGCTTATTGGTAATTGCCAATTATCAGTTTGTCAGCCTTTACTATAGCACTGTAAGGTATCGTATATACAAGCGAATGCAGGAATATTAATTTTAGAGGCGCTAGTTGTGCTATCTTATAGCTAAACCTTAAAAATGAAAAAAACAAAGAAACTATTTGCCCTATTACTATTTATGTTTTTAGCAATAGCAACCCTTGGCATTTTGATTTGACCTGTAAACACCATACCAGTAATGAAAAACATGATAGGCAATGTTATTGGCAGCGCAGAAAGCTCTTTGTGTCAAACCACTCTGTTGCCATTGGGTGATCATCTGTAGTTTTTAGGCACGATGTTCCTTTTTGTTTTGCATAAAAATCATCCTTTTTGCAAAATTGCCTTTTATTCATTTACTAAACAACAAGGTGCGGGTCGGGTGCTTACGTTGAAAGAAGTATGGTGAGTAGCCCCATTGCATTGAAATCATCCCTTACAAAACCATAAAATTTACAGAAGATAATAATCAATAGCTTTTGGATAAATCTGTTTCTTTCTTTCGTATCTTGAAGATAACTCGATTGATTAAGCAAAGCTTGTTTAAATATAGTTTATAATAATTATGATAGAAATCAATGGGAGAATGAGGCATAAGATAACAGCTATACCTTTCAATACTCTGGTTCGGTAATTTTCGCCTTTCCAATATGTCCTTAAATAATTATATTGGCCTTTGTATTTAAAATAGTTAAATAATATAAATGTAAAAAGAATAATCACACCTATGTAAGTAGACCATTCCGGGAGTCGAGGTCTCAGGATCCTTGGATAAATAACATGATAAGTAATAGCAAATACATTCACAAGACTTAGAAATTCAATTAAACTAATTCCTAAAATTGCAGTAATGCCAATGCGCCCATCCCATCTAAAATAGGCCTTCGTCATGCAGTAATAAAAATAATCAAAAAAAAATAATTTTTTCTTCATAATATTATTCCCTATCAATTGCATCCTTAACACGATCGGTAATTGATGATACGGTTGGTATAGTTGAGATAGGACAGAAGAGAAACGTTAATAAGAATATTTGAAAAGTAGTTATAAAATAATTCTATAAAACCTCGATTACCACTTTTTGCCTCCCAGGTAAATTGTTAAGCCTATACCCCAAATTGTACTACCAATAATATAAAATCTTACCCATTTCCCTTTTTTTTCATTGCATTGTTATCTTCATTACACCATATATTTTTTAAAACTTGATAATTAAGTCTGTTATATCTAAATCCATTCACTAATAGCAGCAACGCAAATATGACCAAAACCAGCAATATACCCGTATTCAATTTCTTTTGCAGAAAAATACTGATTGAATCAAGAACAATCGAGATATTAAAGTAATACATCAGGCTTATTACAACAAGACCGGAAATTCCTGGACTACGTTCTCCGTGGTTATCATAAAATTTGCATACTCTATAATATACATAATCAAAAAACTTCATTATAGTTGATTTAGACTATTGAGATCTCAAACTTTTACCACTTTTTAAATCATATACGCTGCTTCCAAATTTGCCGGGTCAGAACATTAATGACTTTGAAGCGCATCACCCAAATGCTCACCGATTAATTCGCCTGTAGTACTTTCAACAATCATATTGGTAAGAAAATATCCCCCGGAAATTGCCCATCCTACTACCGGTATAAAACCTACTCCTTCCATTACTAGATCCATTCCGTTACTCCAATTTAAACCTTTATTATGGATATCATAGAGGGTTAATGCAACACCAAAACCTGCTACTATTTTACCTGCACCTTCCGCGGTTAATTTTCCAATATTTCCAACCGAAGCTATTTTAAGTTTCCCAATATCTGTTATTGCATGAGAAGTGCCTGCAAGCGCATTGGCTAACTTTTGAGCGCCAATCGTACCATGTATAGTGCCATCAAGGCTTAAACCCAAGGCTCCATCTATTATTGCCCCCGTTTCAAATGGGTTATAATGACTTGCATTAAATCCATCTTGACCTTCAAAATCTATATTTAAACTCCTATTGTGCGTTGATGTCCCATCATAAAAGTAAGTACCACCTTCGGCATAAGACACAAAACCATGAAAGTCTGAAGTCTCAAATGCGGAAGAGCCGTTAGCATTGTTGTAATTATATACAGTTACACTTACACTATAGGTTCTTTCACCTCCTCCGGAAGAATTTCTTATTGATTCACCTAATCCATTATAAAATCCTTCTGATAAAACTCCACCTAAATTACTTCCATCGGAACCCATATAACTTCCACCCCCCTGATCACCACCACCACCAGAATTACCTGCATCTACCATATAATTTTGTCCATCGCCACCAGTAACAATATCATATAATTGGAGACTAGATGTAGGGAATCTTTCAGACCAGTACCCTCACGGATCATTAAACATCATCGTGCTATTCGCCACAAAATGATAGCAGGACAGGCCATACATCTTTTCGCTCAGCATATCTACTCCCGTAAACCTTCCTATCTGCGGATCGTATTTCCGGTAAAAGGTATTGTAATAGTTCAGCCCTCCGTCTTCTTCCAGTTCTGCTCCACCATCATACTTGTAAGCTGTCGTTTGTTTCAGCAGGGCTTTGTCGCTGATACCGGCCATCTGTAATCCGAAGGGGTAATAGCTCTGTTCCTGCGTGAGCGGGCCGGTATAGTGTTTTACCGTGAGCTGGTCGAAGTAAACGTCCTGCGGACTTTCATTGCTTAAATAAACGTACAGGTAACCGTTCTTTATTATTGTTTGCAAGGGAGCGGAGAGTACCTGCTTTGAACTGCCTGCAATCACCTGCTGCACCCCGGAGTTAGAACTGACATAGTTGAACTGGTTGTCGAACAGGATCCAGTTCAGGTAAGCTTTGGGTTTGGTACTGTCGTAGCTTCTGCCGTTGCTTAAGAAATTAAATACATTCGGGTTCAGCGCACTGCTCACGTTCGTTACATCTGATGACAAAAGTTTGCCTCCGCTGTTGTTCACCACACTGCCCGCCAGCACACTTAAGATATCACTGAGCAGGTTGGTTCCTCCCGGCAGGTTGTTGTACCGGAGAATTATAATACGCATACGTGCTGATCTGTACCTGGTCGCCGGCCATCACTTTCAATACCAGGGAAGGG
>JAYVXJ010000147.1:0-7836 GCA_043785285.1 Chitinophagaceae bacterium | reverse complement strand
TTGATACATTTAATACGGGTTGCTGATGTTGAAGAAAAGGGCTGGAAAAAGAAGATACGGTGCATTGTGTAAAATGATAGGTGCCTCCTACGGCAATCACGATATTTTTTCCACAGTTGCTGATCAGGCAATTAATAGCATCAATGGCGGATTGTATCCCGATAATCCCGGCATCGAGTGAATTGTCTATGAGGCATTCTTTTAAGCGGATTTTGGGGGAGGCATTCATTGAAGGACCTTCCGCAACAATGGTCTGGTAGCCATTGCGAAGAATAGCGTATTGCAGTTCGTTATTTATACTGGCTTCCCTGAAAAAGATACCCGGCCAGCCACCAGGAAAAGAAGTATAGGGTTCATCGAGACGGTCGCCGTTGAAGTATACCCGTTGACTGTCAGCTGCTTCCCCCAGCACACGCAAAGTGCCGTCTACCAGCATGGGTGCATCGGCATGAAAATAAATCCGGCAACCAGCCTGAATGCTGAGTGTGGAATTGCTGTCCACGCGCAGACTTCCCGAAATCACATAAGGCAGGTCATTACTCCAGCTAACATTGCCCTGTATGATTTTATTTTTCAGGTAGTGCGCATTTTGTCCCCAGGCGCTTAATTGAATAAATTGCTGCTCACCATTATATTGGATGCGGATGCTATCCTGTACTATAAAAGCCGTTGGTTGAACATTGGGATTGATATAAACGGAAATAAAAAGATAGAGGCTGTCATTTGCTTCCAGCGTCAGGTTGTTGGAAGAAGGTCCGGGAGATCCGTTGATGTTCAGTATGAAAGGGGAGTTTTTACCACCCATGAGACGGATATTGGAGATCAATAATTTCTGATTATTGGGGTTAATGATCCGGACTTGTTTGGTTACCGACCCGGTAGATGCAAAAACAGTATCGAATGAAACAGAATCTGAAGAAACGCTAAGGAATGCATTGCTGCCAATGTATGTATCTTTTTTACAGGATATCAGAAACAAACCTACAGAAATCCATAAGAGCAGGGACTTGTACATGTTGAACAAAAGTACCAACAACCCAAGGATTGTCAAAAACAGCGATCTCATCCCGATACACTGTGTGCCAGGGTGGCAATACTCAGGGTTACCCCTTCCAGCCGGTTTAATGTTAGTGCGCAGGCTTCCAGCGTGGAACCGGTTGTAATCACATCATCAATGAGTAAAATATGTTTGCCGGTAAGTTGCTCTTTTCTTTTGATCATGAATTTATTTGCCATATTCTGCCATCGCTGTATCCTGTTTTTATGCGTTTGGGTAGCGGTTCCTTTTACACGCACCAACGCATCAGTGATCACCGGGATATGCATTACTGACGAAATTCCTTCACTTAGTATGGTTGCCTGATTATAGCCCCGCTTTTTTTCTCTTGAAGCAAAGAGTGGTAAAGGAAGAATCAGCTGACAGGTTTGAAAACGTCCGGAATTTTTTAACGCATGCCCGATGCACTTACCAAAATAAAGTCCGATCTCTTTTCTTCCTTTATACTTGAACCGGTGAAGACTTTGCTGAACGGCAGAATTTTTTGTGAAATAAAGATGTGCGCTTGCGGCATGAATTTCTGCGCGGCCCCAAAAAATTTTTTCTACCGGATTACCCGCATGTTGTTCAAATCCGGTCAGGGGCATGGAGCCGAGACAATAAATACAAAAAATTGTTTTTTCTGCCAGCAGAGTGGTACCGCATCCGCAACAGGTATGTGGGAAAAAAAGATGGGTGAATGCTGGTAAAAGAGAAATGCGGGAGTTCATAAAATCAATGCACTAATCCGGGCCCGCTTAAAATAAATGTTTATATACTTCTTCCACTTTACCCATCATCAATACTTCAATCTGATGGGAATGATTTTTTAATCCTTTCTGATTGTATTTGGAAACCAGGATTTTACTGAATCCAAGTTTCTCCGCTTCTGCAATCCGTTGTCCGATTCTGTTCACTGCACGGATCTCTCCGCTCAATCCAACTTCTCCCGCGAAGCAGGTATCGGAAGCCAGCGGAACATCTTCAAAAGAACTTAATAAGGCACAGAGAACAGCCAGATCAATGGAAGGATCTTCTACTTTCAATCCGCCTGCAATATTCAAAAAAACATCTTTAACTCCAAAGTGAAATCCCCCTCTTTTTTCCAGAACTGCCAGCAATAATTGTAATCTCCGGAGATCAAAACCGCTTACCGTTCTTTGCGGAGTGCCATATATAGAGGGCGTTACCAATGCCTGCACTTCAATCAGTAAAGGCCTTTGCCCTTCTATGCTTGCCGCGATTGCGGTTCCACTGAGCTGATCTTCTTTTTGCGTGATCAGAATCTCGCTTGGATTATTTACTTCCTGCATTCCTTCATCTGTCATTTCGTAAATACCCAGTTCGGCTGTGCTGCCAAAACGATTTTTCAGTGTGCGTAAAATGCGATAGGTATAATGCCGGTCGCCTTCAAATTGCAACACCGTGTCTACCATATGTTCCAGAATTTTAGGTCCTGCTATATTTCCTTCTTTGGTTATATGGCCGATCAGAAAAACCGGTGTATTCGTTTCTTTTGCGAAGCGTTGAAATTCTGCAGCGCATTCCCGTATCTGGGAAACACTCCCCGGAGTGGATTCAATATAAGAGGACTGCAGGGTTTGAATGGAATCCACAATCACCACCTGGGGTTTTAGTTTTTTTATTTCCTGAAAAATCGTTTGTGTGGAAGTTTCGGTAAGCAGATAAAAATTATCTTTATTGTTCATCAATTTATGATCTCTCACTTTCAACCGGTCGGCACGCATGCGGATCTGTTGTTCGCTCTCTTCTCCGCTAATGTAAAGTGTGATGATATCTTTCAGCATCAAACCAATCTGAAGGAACAAAGTGCTTTTTCCGATTCCCGGTTCTCCGGCAACAAGTACAATACTACCGGTAACAATTCCGCCTCCGAGTACCCGGTTTAATTCGGCATCCGGAGTAACGATTCTTTTTTCTTCCGCGCTGAGAACTTCATGGATGGAAATGGTTTTGATTTCTTTTTTTCCGGTAGAAAAATTTTTCCAGGAGGCTTCACCCAATCTGTCATCTTTGGTGATCACTTCTTCAATAAATGTATTCCATTGTTCGCAGGAAGGACATTTACCCACCCATTTGGCACTCTCCTGTCCGCAATTACTGCAAAAGAAAGCGGTTTTAATTTTGCTCATTCACTAAAGGTAATGGCTCAATTGGCATAAAGTAAAAAGGCCGGCTATCAGAGCCGACCTTTTACTTACTAACCCATTAAATTCTTCCACTAAATTACAAAATCAGGTCACATAACAAAATTAATTTTTGTTCCTGTTGATAACTTTAAGGCTGGAAACCGGAAATTCATTTATAAAATAAAAAACTCATAAATAGTTGGTGTATAAGTATTTACACCTATTATTAGAACTTTGGATTTATGGTAATTGACTGAAAATGAACCTTCCCGAACGGGTGTAAAAAACTATTTTAGGCGCAAAAAAAGGGACTACCTGAAAATGGTAATATTACAGTTTTAATTAATGTAATAGATGGTATACCGGGGTAAGGGGAAGGGAAAAACGCATGAAAAGCAGGTGATCAGAGCTTGATTTCTTCCTCCTGTTTATCGAAGAAATGGAATTCAGTCATGTGGTAATTGTTATTCGCCTTAACCTGAACCGGTTGTTTGTATTTCCAGCGCCATTTTGACTTTCTGCTGAAGAAAAAGCCGCCCTTGGTTAAATAGGCATGCATGATAGGATGTACCGTGAGGATCAGATCCTTATGCTGATGATTCAACAAATAGCTCAGGTTCTTCTCAATTTCGTCTTCCAGAATAAGGGCTGAAGAGATTTTGCCGGTACCATTACAGGTTGGGCAGATTTCCTGGGTATTAATGGTGATCTGGGGCTTCATCCGCTGGCGGGTGATCTGCATCAACCCAAATTTGGAAATGGGCAGAACGGCGTGTTTAGCGCGATCGGTGCGCATATAGGATTCCATGGCCTCTACCAGTTTCCGCTTGTTATCCGGGAATTTCATATCAATGAAATCCGCCACTATTATACCACCCAAATCCCGCAGGCGGAGCTGGCGGGCAATTTCTCCTGCTGCCTCCAGGTTGGTTTCCAGGGCATTTTGCTCCTGGTTATTACTTACGCTCTTATACCCGCTGTTTACATCAATCACGTGCAGGGCTTCGGTATGTTCAACAATTAGATAAGCACCACTGGGCAGGTTGACGGTTTTTCCAAATGCGGCTTTCACCTGTTTGGTTATACCGAAATGGTCAAATATCGGAGAGCCATTATTATAGTAGGAAACGATGTCTATTTTTTCAGCCGCAATCCGCTGAATATACGTGCGGGTATCATTATAAAGATTGCGATCATTCACCACGATCTTATTGAAATCTTCATTCAGGAGATCCCGGAGCATGCTGGTTGTCTTGGTTTGCTCACTCAGAATTTTAGCGGGTGCAGCAGCACCCTTCAGATTATGCTGGATTAGTTTCCACGTGGCTACAAGATCAGTCAGATCTTCATGCAACTCAGCCGTATTCTTTCCTTCAGCTGCAGTCCGCACAATCACACCGAAATTTTTCGGCTTTATGGCTTCCACAATTTTCTGCAGTCTTTTTCTTTCGTCGGAAGAGTGTATTTTCCGGGAAACAGCAACAATATCGTTAAATGGCGTAATTACCACGAAGCGGCCCGGCAATGAAATTTCGCAACTCAGGCGGGGACCTTTTGCTGCAATGGGCTCCTTGAGAATCTGTACCAGAATATTCGGCTTGCCACTCAGTACTTCATTGATCTTCCCGGTTTTTACAATCTCCGGTTCAACGGCAAAAGAACCAAAGTCGAATCCGGGTTCATTTGTATCCTGAATACTCTGTTGGGTGAATTTGAGCAGTGAGCGGGCGTATGGGCTGAGATCGGTATAATGAAGAAAAGCATCTTTCTCAAATCCCACATCAACAAATGCAGCATTCAGTCCGGGGATGAGTTTTTTTACCTTACCGAGGTATAAATCACCAACGGCAAAACTGGCGTCCGTTTTTTCATGGTGCAATTCTACCAGCTTTTTATCTTCCAGCAGGGCTATTTCTACTCCCTGAGGGGCTGCATTTATGATCAGTTCCTTATTCAATGTTTATGTAACATTTACTTCTTAAGCTGTACATCACTAAAAAGGAATCCAACTGCTGAAGAGGATTTAGTTAAGCGCCAATACGGATGCACAAGTGCATGTTTTATAGCGTAAGTAAATAATTTGATTCAGCAGGAAATACAGGCCGGAAGCGCTGTCCGGCCCGGAGTGCGTTTATTTATTCTTTTTCTTATGACGGTTCTTACGCAATCTTTTCTTTCTTTTATGGGTTGCAATTTTATGCCGCTTCCTTTTTTTACCACAAGGCATTGATAAATGCTTTTTTAGTTAACTAATAATTTTTCTCTGCTCTTTCCTTAGAGCACTTATTTTAATGACGCCAGTCTTTCGTTGATCGCATTGACCAGGTCGGGGTTATTCGTGCTTTTTTTTGCGTAAGCATACCATTTCTTTGCGGATGCATTATCGCCGGTTCTTTCATAAGCTTCGCCCAAACTCAATATTGCTTCCAGGTTTCCCGGATCATGGCCGACTACTTTCAACAATCGCGGGATGGCTTTATCGTACTGTCCCGATTCTATCCCGCCAAGCCCCAGCATAAACTGGGCATACATATTCAGCGAATCCCTTTTCGTTACTTCAAGGATCTGCTGAATTCCTTTCATTACATCCGCCGGTTCCTGTCCGGCACTTCCAAAAATATAGGTAGCTCCTAATCCGATTACTGTTGAATCATTTGCCGGGTTCAGTTTTTCTGCCCTTTCAAAAAGATCCCGGCTTTGATTTGCCATCCAGCTTTTCAATGCAGGATTTTCCTGACCTCGCAGGTTGCTCAAAAATAATTGGGCTGCAAAAGTGAGACTTTTTTCACTATTTTCCAATTTTGCTGCTTCCGCCAGATAATAGACGGAGGGAAGAAATGCATTTTGGACTGAATCCTTCCAGAAACCTGCCAGTTGATGGTAGGCCGTTATTTGTTGATTTTTCACATCTCCCCGAACTACCGAGTTCTCCAGTCTGTTCACATAGGCGAGCTGCGAAGCACTGAGTCTGGATTTATTAACTTCCAGCAATGCCTTGATATCAAGCGTTTTAGCAGGTCCCGGCGAACCGGTAGATGCTTCTGATTTTTTATGGGGCGGAACTGTATTTCCAAAAAAATAAAATACAACCAGAATCAGTATTCCGCCTCCGGCTACAAAAAATTGCTGTTTCTTCACATTGGGAATTTATCCGGCGAAATTACGTCTCTTCATCAGGGTTTGGCTGATTTTCCTTGATGAATTGTAATTTTTTCACTTCGGCAACAAATTCCTTTGCCGGTTTAAAAGAAGGGATATAGTGCTCAGGAATATGAACGGCAATATTCTTTTTAATATTCCGGCCTATTTTAGCCGCCCGTTTTTTGGTAATAAAACTTCCAAATCCACGGATATAGATATTTTCTCCCCTGGAGAGCGTTTCTTTAACTTCTTTAAACATGGTTTCCAGTGTAACCAAAACATCTACTTTAGGTATACCTGTTTTATCCGAAATTTGATTAACGAGGTCTGCCTTTCTCATGGCTCAATTGTTTTATAAGTTTCTGATTTTAAATATATAACAAAAAAATTAATTGGCAATCTATTTCTCATGAACAACTTATTTTTTAATGGGCCAAGGCTAATCCCCTGCTTATCAGTAAATTATAAATCATTGATAACCAAGAGTATAGTTAATTTTTAATATTCTTTTCTGGTATAATTCCGATGGATTTCAGTAAAAAATTACTACAGTGGAATGCCACTGAAAATACGCGGCAAATGCCCTGGAAAGGAGAAAAAGATCCTTACCGTATCTGGTTAAGTGAAATCATTCTGCAGCAAACCCGGGTTGAGCAGGGCTGGGCATACTATGAAAAATTTATTTCCACGTTTCCCACCGTGCAATCACTTGCAAAGGCTAAAGAAAAAGAAATATTCAAATTGTGGCAGGGGTTGGGTTATTACAGTCGTTGCCGAAATCTAATCAGCACGGCAAAAAAAATTTCAACTGGGTATAACGGCAGATTTCCTTCTTCCTATAAGCGTATTCTTGAGCTTCCCGGAATTGGTCCTTATACGGCTGCCGCCATGGCTTCTTTTGCTTTTGGTCTTCCTTATGCCGTAGTGGACGGGAACGTACAACGCGTATTGGCGAGGTATTTCGGCATCCATGTACCCATGCATTCAGTTACCGGTAAAAAGCTTTACGAAACACTCGCGCAGGCATTGCTGGATAAAAAAGATCCGGGACTGTATAATCAGGCCATAATGGATTTTGGTGCCGTGATCTGCAAACCCCGGAATCCTTTGTGCAAGACTTGTATTCAATCAAAAAACTGTCAGGCTTTCCAGCATCAATGGGTGGATTTGCTTCCGGTAAAAGCAAAGCCGGCCGTAAGAAAAATGCGCTGGTTTTATTATTTTATGGTGGATGCAGGCGATGGGAAATATTGGATCAGAGAGCGTAGGGATAAGGATATCTGGGAAAATCTGTATGAGTTTGTTTTATGGGAAACCGGGAAATTAATGCCTCAAAGAAAGATAGAAAAATCCGATTTTGTTCAGGAGTATTTCGGGAAAACCGGTTTCCGTATTATCCATCTGTCAGCTGTTTTGAAGCAAACACTTTCCCACCAAACGATTCTGGGAAGGTTTGTTCATATCAGGCTGAATAAGCAACAAAAACGATTGAAGAATTATCAACTCATA
>JAYVXJ010000146.1:0-2351 GCA_043785285.1 Chitinophagaceae bacterium | reverse complement strand
ACATAATCCGGCAGCATTTATGCTGGCTTACAATTCTTTCCTGCCTTCCGACCGGTATCGGTCTTCATTCATGCTCATTCAATCCGCTGCAAAAAGATTCCCGAATTTTAAACCGTTGCAAGAACTCAAAAAAGACATGGCTCTTCAGACCGATATTTATGAACATGAATTGCAGTTGGGGGATCAGATGCCGTTTTTTTCACTACCCGACCTGAATGGTAATCCGGTTTCCAGCAAAGCATGGCAGGGTAAATATTATTTGCTGGATTTCTGGGCTTCCTGGTGCCCTTCCTGTAATTCCTATCAGCAGGTAAAGAAAGAATTATTTCAAAAAATGGATCGTTCTAAATTCATCATGATTAGCGTGGCAATGGATGATAATATCGAAACCTGCAGGAACATTATTGCTAAAAACGGTCTTGTCTGGACGCAGCTGCTGGATACGAAAATGTGGAAAGGTCCGGCAGTCCGGGCTTTAAAATTCGACAGTATACCCTTTAATTTTCTTATTTCACCGGAGGGTAAAATTCTGGATAAGGCCATTCCCGGAGATTCTCTGGTCCGTAGGGTAAAAAGCCTGGTCAGGTAGCTATTTAGCTGTAGGCCGTGCTGCTTATTAATCCTGAATTTGTACCTTTGTTCAAATAAAAAATATGTCGGAACAAGCGCCGGGGAACCAGTTGAATATCGAGATCAGTGAAGAAGTGGCGGAAGGAGAATATGCAAATCTGGCGATTATCACACATAGTCATGCCGAGTTTGTAATCGATTTCGTAAACGTGATGCCGGGAACGCCAAAGAGTAAGGTAAAATCCCGTATTATTTTTACACCGCAACATGCTAAACGATTTATGAAAGCATTGACTGAAAATATCACTCGTTTTGAATCTTCCAACGGGAAGATCCAGGATCTGGAAGATGTTCAGCTCCCGATGAACTTCGGCGGACCCACAGCTCAGGCTTAAATTTTTTAAAACATCATTATAAACCAGTTAATCAGAATTTATATGAACATGCGCTTAGTAAAAAAATCGATCCTGATTATTGGCGCAGGATTTTTCATTTGTGCAGCCTCTTATGCGCAGTCCGATTTACAACAGTTTGTTGGTACAGGAACTGACTTTGCCAATTTAGCACGTACAGAGAACGCTCATTCCCGGATGATTACCGGAAGCGGTGTCAATACGTTCAATCCTAAGGAAGAAACCGTTGGCCATCGCTATATATCAGCAGACTGGATGCATGGATCTGTTGTGGATATGAAGGATACTTTATTCAATAATCCGAGCTTTCTGTACAATTATGATAAAATGACCCAAAGCCTGCTACTCACCCAGGATAAGCAGCAGGTAATTGAAATCTATAAGGATCAGATCAAATCGTTCACCCTGAAGAATAACGACCTGGATGTTGAATATGTTCGTAATCCGCTTATGCCAGAAGGCCCTTTTTTACAAGTGATTACTTCCGGCAAAAAATATATATTAAGCCAGACCACCACCACAAAATTCATCAAGTCAGATTATAGTACAAATGGAATTGCAGAATCAGGTAACCGGTATGACGAATACAAGGATAATTATACCTTTTATATCAGCGAACCGGGTTTGAAAAATATCCGGAAAGTAGAATTGAAAAGAAAAGCTATAAAGAATGCATTTCTGCAGGATGAAGTTGCTGTCAAAAACTTTTTAAACAAAAGCTATACAGAAACACTTGACGGAAATTTTCTGAGGGCACTCGTGGAAAATCTGAATAACAATTAATTTTCCCGGCGGCTTACATCAACCCCGAATCCGCAAAACTGAAATAACCATCGGTGCTTACAATGATGTGGTCTATTACTTTTATATCAAAATAGTTGGCGGCCTCCCGGATTTTATACGTGAGGTCTTCATCCGCCTTGCTGGGTTTAAGATTACCGGAAGGATGATTATGGCAAAGGATAATATTAACCGCATTCGCTTCCAGCGCCTTTTTTAAGATTACCCTCGGGTCGGCAACTGTTCCGGTAATCCCACCCTGGCTGACCACTTCAAAATGGTTAACCCGGTTTGCCTGATTCAGGAATATAACCGCAAATACTTCACGGGAATAATCCTGTAACATCACCCGGAGATAGTTGGCTACCTGCTGACTATCCCTCACCACCGGCTTATCCAGGGCACCCATGGTATGGCGCCGGCGTCCCAACTCGAGGGCAGCTAAAATAACGACCGCTTTTACCTTACCTATCCCCTTGATTTTCAAAAGATCATGGATGCCGAGCTTACCCAGTTCGTTCAGGTTGTATTTTACGGAATGCAGCAGCTCTTTGGCGAGGTCCACTGCATTTTTTTCGCGGATACCCT
>JAYVXJ010000145.1:0-7837 GCA_043785285.1 Chitinophagaceae bacterium | reverse complement strand
GATTGCTGAAGAAAAATCCTTTCCCATTCAATCCCTCTGAAAAATCCAGGGTGGTATTAACGAGATATAAAAAGCTTTTCAGATCGGTGACCACTTTCACTCCGTTATCTTCAAATTCCTGATCCATCGGTTTTTTCTCATTGTCGAAATCCATTTTATAACTCAGTCCGGAACAACCGCCACTGACTACCGACACCCTTAAAAAATAGTCAGACTTATCCACAATAGCCGCGTCCTCCATAAGGCGCTTTACTTTTTCTTTTGCTTTTTCAGAGACGTAAATCATGTGCTTGAATTTTTTAAAATAAAGTATTAATGAATATGTAAATGTGGAAATTGGGTAATGTGTAAATGAAAGGCCTCCCATTCTTAAATTCTCTTCTTCTCTACCGCATTCTTTCATTTCCACATTTACATACTTTCACATTTCCACATTTTCCTCAACTTCTTCACCACGCCGGTCACCCGTTCAATGGTAAAATCAATCTCCGCTTCGGTAGTATATCTTCCTAATCCGAATCGCAAAGAACCATGCGCCCGGTCATCTCCCAATCCCAAGGCCTTTAATACATAACTGGGTTCAGGAGAAGCGGAGGTGCAGGCAGATCCGGATGACAAAGCAATTTCTTTATTCAACCCCATCATCAGCGCATTTTCATCCACATATTTGAAAGAAATATTGCTGACCTGGGGAAGCCGGAATTCTTTATTTCCATTCACATAGGTTTCTTCCATCTTCAGCAAATCATCTTCCAGTTTATCACGCAAAGGCATTATCCGCTTGTTATCCTCCTCCATTTCGTTTAAACAAATGTCACCCGCTTTTCCAAATCCCACAATACCGGGCACATTAAGTGTTCCGCTGCGCATACCCCGTTCGTGACCGCCGCCATTTATCTGTGCGGTTATACGTACCCGTGGGTTTTTACGACGGACATACAAAGCGCCTACCCCCTTGGGGCCATATATTTTATGTGCTGAAAACGCCATCAGGTCAATGCCATCCCGGATAACATCAACAGGAATTTTTCCGACAGCCTGGGTGGCATCTGTAAAAAACAAAACGCCATACTTCTTTGCGATCTCACTGATGGCTTTCACCGGTTGCACAACGCCTATTTCATTGTTGGCATACATGATGGCGATCAGAATCGTATTGGGTTTGATGGCAGCTTCCAGTTCGTTCAGATCAATGAGACCATCTGGCTTAACAGATAGCCAGGTAATATCAGCACCCGATTTTTCTACCTGTTTACAGGTATCCAAAACAGCTTTATGTTCAGTAACGACTGTAATGATATGATTCCCTTTGGACGCATACATGTCGAACACCCCCTTTATTGCGAGATTATCGGCTTCCGTTGCACCTGAAGTAAAAACAATTTCTTCCGGAACAGCATGGATCAACCCGGCCACCTGTTCCCTGGCATATTTCACCGCTTCTTCCGCCTGCCAGCCAAAAGAATGGGTCCGGCTGGCCGCATTGCCAAACATCCTGGTGAAATAGGGCAACATAGCCTCCAATACCCGCGGATCGCAGGGCGTGCTGGCATTATGATCCAGGTAAATCGGCAATTTCAGCATAACGGAAACCATTTTAGCAGAACATACGAAATTACTTAGAATAACAGAGAAAAGGAAGGAGAGTTCATTTGAGTTGACGGTTGACGGTCAATCGTCAACCGTCAACCGAATTCAACGGTTTTCCGGATATTTGAATATGCAAAAAATAGAACATATCGGCATTGCCGTGAAAAACCTGACCGACGCTATCCCTTTGTTTGAAAAACTGTTAAATCGTTCCTGCTATAAAGTGGAAGCGGTGGAATCAGAAGCGGTAAAAACAGCCTTTTTTGCTTTGGGAAACGATAAGGTGGAATTGCTGGAAAGTACGGACCCGGAAGGAATCATTGCCAAATATATCGAACGCCATGGCGAGGGGATTCATCATATTGCCCTTGCTGTTGATGATATTGAATCGGAAATGAAAAGGCTTGCTGAGGAGGGATTCCAGCTCTTACAGGATAAACCCAGACCTGGTGCAGATAATAAGCTGGTTTGCTTCCTTCATCCGAAATCCGTTAAGGGGGTGTTGATTGAGTTGTGTATGGAAAGAGTTGACGGTTGACGGATATCAGGTGTGAATTCGCACTTAAAGGCGGTCAACGGTCAACTGTCAACGGTCAACCATTATTCAATTCTCCTCCCCCTCTATCTTATTCAGCCCCAGTTTTTCCATCGCCTGTTGGGCCGCGATCTGGCTGGCATCCTTCTTATTATAAGCGCGTCCCTGGGCAATCAGTTCGCCGTTCACCACGGCACCGACGGTAAACAGGCGCCGGCCACCTTCCATGTGTTCATCCAGGGTTTCAAATTCAAGATTTTTGCCGTTTTTATTAGCCCAGCCATAGAGTTTGTTCTTATGGTTGATCTCCAGGTTTTCGAGGTCTTCCATGAACAGATAAGGCTGTATGATGCGCTCCATGATCCATTGCCGGCATTTGTCGTATCCCTTATCCAGATAGATAGCACCCACTACCGCTTCCAGCGTATTTCCAAAGATCTGGCTCATTTTTAATGAGCCATCAAATTTGTTGAAGTAGGAGATTTTGCGGAGACCCATTTTTACAGCGATATCATTCAACTGAACGCGATTGACCATTTTGCTGCGCATTTCCGTAAGGAATCCTTCCTCTTTATACGGGTATTTTTTAAACAGAAAATCAGCAATGACTGCACTGAGGATAGCATCTCCGAGGTATTCCAGTCGTTCATTATTCTGGTCGGAGCTTTCTTTTACTGAACGATGGGTAAGCGCTGTTTTATATAATACCGCATTGCCGGGTACAAAACCCAGAATGTTTCGCAGTTGTTTACGGAATGAAACAATAGCTGAGTCTCCCTTGAAAATCCGATCTAAGAATCCCACGATTTCAAAAATACTTGATTCTGGGATGAAATGAAAGAATTTGAAACTTTGATGATTTGAAACTTTGAAAATGAGAGAAGGGAATTCAAAAATCCGAGTATGTGGAAATGCTTTGTCTCTGCACTTTTTTGGTTAACGGTCAACCGTCAACGGTCAACGGTCAACCCTGTATTTTTTAACTATCACACAAGCATTATGTCCCCCAAACCCGAACGTATTGCTCAGCGCGGCATTCACGGTTCTTTTCCGGGGCTTGAGAAAGGTAAAATGGAGACGGGGATCCAGGTCCGGATCATCGGTGAAATGATTGATGGTAGGGGGTATAATATCGTGCACTACGCTCATGATACAGGCAATGGCTTCTACCACACCGGCAGCACCGAGACAATGCCCGGTCATGGATTTGGTGGAACTGATATTGACGTTAAAAGCATGTTCACCAAATACATCCATGATAGCTTTTATTTCGGAGATATCCCCGAGCGGCGTGGAAGTGCCATGCGTATTGATATAGTCGATATCGCCGGCCGTCATTTGGGCATCGCGTAAAGCCGCATTCATCACGTTCTTGGCGCCCAGTCCTTCCGGATGCGGAGCCGTAATATGATACGCATCAGCCGTAGCCCCGCATCCGGCAATCTCGCAATAAATCCGGGCTCCCCGGGCCTTCGCGTGTTCTAATTCTTCGAGTATCACCGCTCCGGCACCTTCTCCCATCACAAACCCATCCCGGTCCTTATCATAGGGCCTGCTGGCTGCTTTGGGACTATCATTGCGTTCGCTTAACGCTTTCATAGCATTAAACCCGCCAACACCTGCTTCGCTGATCACACTCTCCGCACCACCAGCCAGAATGATATCCGCCATATTGAGGCGGATCAGATTAAACGATTCCATAATGGCATTGGTGGAAGAAGCGCAGGCGCTGACGACTGCGAAATTGGGACCGCGGAAGCCATGGCGCATGGAAATCTGACCGGCAGCAATATCCAGGATCATCTTCGGAATAAAGAATGGGTTGTAGCGCGGCGTACCATCTCCTTTCGCAAAATGCATCACTTCCTCCTGAAAAGTGATAAGCCCCCCGATGCCACTGGCAAACACAACGCCTACCCGGTCGGGGTTCACATTTTGTTTGGTGATGCCCGCATCCGCAACAGCCTGATCACTTGCGCCCACTGCCGTCTGTGCAAAACGGTCAAGTTTGCGTGATTCTTTTTTTTCCAGGAAACTGAGCGGATCAAAATTCTTCAGCTCGCACGCAAAACGGGTCTTGAATTTTGTTGCATCAAACAGGGTGATGAAATCAGCGCCTGAAACACCTTGCAGTAAACCATTCCAATAATCATTCAGATTATTACCTAATGGAGTAAGCGCTCCAATACCTGTAACAACAACTCTTTTCAATTCCATAAAGCGTATTGCAAGGAAAATAATTAATGTGATAAATCCGCTTTCTCAGACTTAACAGCTTCGAAAACGGATCAACTTGCCATGCGCAGCACAAGACTAACCTATTTGGCATGTTCCTCCAGGTACGCTATAGCTTGTCCGACAGTAGTTATGGTTTCTGCCTGTTCATCGGGAATTGAAATATTAAATTCCTTCTCGAATTCCATAATTAATTCCACCGTGTCAAGCGAATCGGCGCCCAGATCGTTCGTAAAAGATGCCTCATTTGTTACTTCGGCTTCTTCTACACCTAACTTATCCACTATAATTTTTTTGACTCGTGTTGCGATGTCTGACATTTTTGTAAAGTTTAGTTACGGGTGCAAAAATATAATTTTTGAACTAAACACAACCAACAAGCTAATCCAATTTTATTTTTTGATTTGGATTATATACCGGAATTTGCAATTTCCACTGTAAAACAGCATAAATCAACCCATTCCCGCATGGCGCTCAGGCTAATTGATTACGGTTCTCCCGAGTATGAACAAATGCTGCGTTTGCGGTACGAAATGCTGAGAAAGCCGCTGGGCTTGAGTTTCAAGGAGGATGAACTGGAAAAAGAAAAGGAAGATGTGCTCATAGGCGCCTTCGAAGATGACCGGATCCTGGGTTGCTGCCTCCTTACCCCCGAGGGTTCCCATACCCTGCGGCTCCGCCAGATGGCCGTGCCCAATAATATGCAGGGAAAAGGAATCGGGCGCGCATTGATGATTTTTGCCGAAAATATCGCCCGGGACATGGGTTATCAGACCCTCATGATGCATGCCCGCGTCACCGCCATCGGATTTTACGAAAAACTGGGCTATGTGAAGAATGACGGAGAATTCACGGAAGTGACCATCAAGCACGTGATCATGGAAAAAAAACTCTGATTATTTTTTGACTGTCTCCGCCATTTTTTGTTTTTCAGTACGTATCACTGCCCGGTGCATGCGCTGCATAAATTCCAATACTATTTTTATAGATCCCATATCACTGACCAGCAACAGGAACAATTTTCCATTCTGTTTGAGCCGTGCCTGCCGGGTTTGTTTTTGGATGTAGTCCAGCAGATCCCTGAAAATTTCCGATTCGAAATAGTTTGAATCAGGACGATTAATAAAATATAACCGCACGCCTTTATCCTTACAGATCAGTTTCTCGAAACCCAGTTCCACCGCGAGTTTGCGGATGCGCACCGTATCAAACAAATCATCCACTTCTTCCGGAACAGGACCGAACCGGTCTTCCAGTTCCGTATGAAATTCAACCAGCGCTTCTTCCGTTTCGCAATTATCCAGTCGTGTATAAAGTGATACTCTTTCTGTACTACTTTCCACATAACTATCGGGAATGAGTATCTCCTGATCCGTATCAATCGTGCAATCCAAAGCTTGCTCTTCCTGCAGCGCAATTTCTTCTTTAAACAAATCTTTGAATGATGTCCGCTTCAATTCACGGATCGCTTCATTCAATATTTTCTGATACATTTCAAACCCCATTTCCACCATGAATCCGCTTTGCTCGCCACCCAGCATATTTCCTGCCCCACGGATATCCAGGTCCCGCATGGCGATCTGAAAACCGCTTCCGAGGTCACTGTGTTGTTCCAGCGTCTGCAGTCTTTTACGGGCATCTGAGGGCAGCGTTGCCAGGGGTGGCGCCAGCAGGTAGCAAAATGCTTTCCGGTTACTCCGGCCTACCCTGCCGCGAAGCTGGTGGAGGTCGCTCAGACCGAACTGATGGGCGTTATTTACAATAATGGTGTTTACATTGGGAATGTCTACCCCACTTTCCACGATATTGGTACAAACCAGTACGTCGTATTTCCTGTCAATAAAGTTCATGATCCGCTCTTCCAGGTCATGCCCTTCCATTTGTCCGTGCGCATACCCGATGCTCAGGTCCGGGCAGAGTTCCTGTAATATGCCGGTAATTTCTTTCAGTCCCTGGATGCGGTTGTAGATAAAGAAAACCTGGCCTCCCCGCTCAACTTCATAATACACGGCTTCGCGGATAACATCTTCATTGTATACCTGTATTTCCGTTTGAATGGGTTGCCGGTTTGGAGGCGGCGTATTGATGATGCTCAGGTCGCGCGCACCCAGGAGACTAAACTGCAGGGTCCTTGGAATCGGTGTTGCGGTAAGGGTCAGACAATCCACATGGGTGCGCAACGTTTTTATCTTTTCCTTATGGGCCACACCAAATTTCTGTTCCTCGTCAATCACCAGTAAACCCAGGTCTTTAAACTTCACTTCTTTTCCCAAAATCGAATGGGTACCGATAATGATATCGATCTTGCCTTCTGCCAGTCGTTGATACGTTTCTTTTTTTTCTTTGGCCGATTTAAACCGGTTCACATAATCCACCGTTACCGGAAATTCTTTCAGTCGCTCCCCAAATGTTTTAAAATGCTGAAATGCGAGAATGGTGGTGGGAACTAAAACGGCGGCCTGTTTACCATCCAGACAAGCTTTGAAAGCCGCGCGGATCGCCACTTCCGTTTTCCCAAATCCCACATCTCCACATACCAGGCGATCCATCGGCGATGCGGATTCCATGTCTTTTTTTACGTCAGCAGTCGACTTGCTCTGGTCGGGTGTATCCTCATAAATAAAAGAAGCTTCCAGTTCCGTCTGCATATAATTATCCGGCGAAAAAGCAAATCCCTGCTGGGCCTTGCGGGCAGCATAGAGTTTGATGAGGTCGAAGGCGATTTCCTTGACCCGGGTCTTGGTTTTTTCCTTGAGCCTCTGCCAGGCATCACTTCCCAGCTTGTTCACTTTGGGTACGCTGCCATCTTTGCCTGTATATTTCGAGATCTTATGCAGTGAATTGATGTTCACATACAGAATGTCGCTATCCTTATACAGAATCCGCACCGCTTCCTGCAGCCGGCCATTCACTTCCATTTTCTGCAGTCCGCTGAACATCCCCACCCCATGATCAATATGCGTTACATAATCTCCGGGCTGCAATTCGCGCAGGGTGCGCAGGGTAATGGCCTTGCTTTTATTATAAGCCTGTTTGATCTTATACTTATGATAGCGCTGAAAGATCTGATGATCCGTATAACACAGGATCTTCAGATCCTCGTCAATAAATCCTTCGTGAATGGACGTGGCTACGGGGTTGAACACGATGCCCGATTTCAGATCCTCAAAAATCGTGTGCAGCCTTTCCAGCTGTTTCGGATTTTCTGCAAAAAGAAAGATCCGGAACTTTTTAGCTTCCCAGCTCTCCAGGTCCTGGATAAGCCGGTCGAATTGCCGGTTAAATACAGGCTGTGGCCGGGTATGAAATTCAATGGGGAAGGCTTTGGCATCTGAAGATTGCGGATATCCGAATTCAATCAGGTGCTTACCTACCGTGGCTTCATCAAAGGAATCCAGAGAAATGAAATCATCTGCAGAAATTGTTTTTTTCACCGGAGTATCCTCCCCGGCATCAATTTCTTTTGGTGCGCCGGAT
>JAYVXJ010000144.1:0-7883 GCA_043785285.1 Chitinophagaceae bacterium | reverse complement strand
GCGTATACTTGCTGTCCATCGAAGATATATAACTGATATCGGGGTCTTCCTCCTTGTAAACCAAGGGTAATATGGCCTTAAAATGGCCTTCCCTGTCGAATCCCATAACGTACATGGCTTTTCTGACTGTCAGGGTTTTGAGAAAGAGGTAGGTTTCTGCTTTTTTTACCGACACTTTGCCGGAAGCGTAGAATTTTGATTTCGGGTTCTTTCCCCAATATTTAAGAAAAATTGAATCCGGAATAAACTGCATCAGGGTGGATGTGGCAATAGCTGAATCGGTTCGTTTTTTAGAGAGTGAGCTGTCAGCAAAGGCAGCAGGCAGCTTAATAGGGGGAAACATATCTATAAAATCCTTTAAATCAACAGGTTTTTCTTTTCCCCGGGAGTTACCCGGCTTGTGTTTGCAACAGCAGAAAGAACAGGCAATCACAAAAACCAGCATCTTTTTCAATATTCCCATGAGCCCTTTATTTAAATTCAAAAATAAAGATTTGGCAATAACTGAGCCCCGGTAATATTTTATGCAACTATTCGGAACATATTTTAGATTTGTTCAAACCGGGTCCCCTCAAACTAATTCAGGGAAAATGCCCGGAAAGATTTCATGAAACAGGCTGAATACAAGGATGTTTCCCTCAGTGAAGTACACGGTACGGTGGAAGTCAATCAAACCGGTTCACGCTGGAAACAGGTTTTTTCTTTTTTTGGCCCTGCTTACCTCGTTAGTGTTGGTTACATGGATCCGGGAAACTGGGCCACCGATATTGCCGGAGGCAGTCAATTTGGTTATGCCCTGTTGTGGGTGCTGCTGATGAGTAATCTGATGGCGTTGTTGCTGCAGAGCCTCTCTGCACGGCTGGGCATTGTACGAGGCAGGGACCTGGCACAGGCCAACCGGGAAACTTACCCAAGGCCGGTAAACTTCTGTTTATATATCCTGGCAGAAATAGCCATCACCGCCTGTGACCTGGCAGAAGTGCTGGGAATGGCTATTGGTATTCACTTATTAACCGGACTTCCCCTCATTTATGGAGTATTCATTACTGCGCTGGACACCTTCCTGCTGCTTTCGCTCCAAAAACTGGGCATGCGAAAAATGGAAATGTTTATTTTAAGCCTGATTGCCATCATCGGCGTTTCCTTTTTTCTGGAAATCGTTATGGCGCATCCCCATTTTGGAGAAATCAGCCGGGGGTTGATCCCAACACTTCCCAATCCTGCTGCACTATATATAGCTATTGGTATCATTGGTGCTACGGTAATGCCCCACAACCTTTATCTGCATTCCGCCCTGGTACAAACCCGGAAAATAAAACGGGAAGAAAAATTTATCAGAAAGGCGCTGAAACTGAATTTCCTGGACAGCACCATTGCACTCAACATGGCTTTTTTTGTAAATTCGGCGATATTGATTCTGGCCGGAGCCGTTTTTTTTAAATCCGGTCATGCCGAAGTCGCGTCCATCCGCGAAGCCCATGAATTATTAACCCCACTCCTGGGTTCTAAGCTGGCTTCTATCCTGTTTGCGGTTGCTCTGATTGCCGCAGGACAAAGTTCTACTGTAACCGGCACCCTGGCCGGACAAATCGTAATGGAAGGTCATTTGCACCTGCGGATAAATCCGATATTAAGAAGACTGATTACCCGGATGCTGGCCATCATACCGGCTGTAATTGTGATTGGGGTTGCCGGTGAGCAGGAGGTGGATAAACTGCTCATACTTAGTCAGGTGATACTCAGCCTCCAGTTGGGCTTTGCGGTAATCCCTTTGATCCATTTCGTAAGCAATAAAAGAACCATGGGTATTTTCACCATCAATATAACCACCAAATTTTTTGCCTGGATCATCGCGGCATTGCTGCTGTTTCTTAACCTGAAACTCGTGATTGAAGAAGGAAGTAATTATTTCAGTCATCCGGGAAATGGAATCTGGAAAATATTGCTTACTGTTGTTGCGCTGGCAGCAGTAGCGCTGTTGATCTACGTATTTATTCATCCCTGGACCGGGAAACCTCCACATACAGAAATAGCCATGCATGGAAAGGGTTCAACCATTACCAAACTGGAAATCCCTAAATTCAGGAAGATCGCGATCGCCCTGGACTTCAGCGGCCACGATGAAAAACTGCTGGCATTTGCCATCGGTCAGGGTGGCAGTGAAAGCACCTATGTACTGATCCATATTGTAGAAAGCGCATCCGCGCGCATGCTGGGTAAACAAAGTGATGACCTGGAAACCCGCGACGACCAGGAAAGATTGGATAAATACCAGGAATCTCTCGAGGAAAGTCAATATAAAGCCATCACCCGCTTAGGTTACATTCACAGAAGCCGGGAGATCGTTCGTATTGTGCGGGAAGAACAAGCCGAAATGCTGGTGATAGGCGCTCACGGTCATACCGGCCTCAAGGATTTTATTTATGGAGAAACGGTGAATACCGTCAGGCATGAACTTAAAATACCCGTCCTCATCGTGAACTTATGATGGCCGTTTTACCAGGTGTTTCAACCGGCTGAACGTTTCCGGTTTCATGTTCAGATAGGAAGCCAGGTACTTTTGTGGTACGCGTTGCAAAAGAGCTGAATTGCAGCGAATAAAATTTACAAACCTTTCGGGTGAACTCAGCCGGATACGATCGTATTCAAAACCTTCCCTTTTTAGAAATTGTTCTGTTGCAATCAGTCTTCCCATACGTTCCATCTTCGGACTGAATTCATACAATCGCTCTACGTTTTCTTTGGTAATGGAAAGTAACCTGAGAGGCTCAATGCTATCCACTGCATAGGTGGATGGATTTCCGGAAAGAAAGGAATCATAACAACATATCAGTTCGTTTTCTTTAGCAAACTGCGTCACCATCTCCTCTTTCTTCCGGTGAAAAAATTTTCTGGCAAGGCCCCTGATAATAAAGTTCAGGTAGCGTTCCACCTCTCCTTCTGCAATCAGCAACTGCCGTTTTTCAAAATTACGCAATTCAAACATCCCCGTGAGGAACGCCAATTCCTCGTCATTCAGAGAGATGTATTTTGATACGTAAGCATTTACGGTATCAATCAATTCCATAGGTACAATTTTAACTGCGTAAAGTACCATGATAAAACAGTTGCTGGAAATATATTTGAAGAATGGGTGGGTATGAAAGAGAGTCACCTGTGCTTTATTATTGGAGCGGTGAGGCCGGATTAAAGGAAGCCGGAGATGCTTTGTGAATTGATGCATTTCATGTAGTTTTGCAGACTTTTGAAATAAAAATTTTGTTCCCATGGCAAAGAAAATTAAAGTAGTAAATCCGGTTGTGGAACTCGATGGAGATGAGATGACCCGGATCATCTGGAAGTTCATTAAAGACAAATTGATTTTACCTTATCTCGAGCTGGATATCAACTATTTTGACCTGAGCATGGAGTCGCGGGATCAGACCAACGATCAGATCACCGTGGATGCCGCACATGCCATTATTAAATATGGCGTAGGCATTAAATGTGCTACCATTACGCCGGATGAGGCCCGGATGAAAGAATTTAACCTGAAACAGATGTGGAAGAGCCCTAACGGTACAATCCGCAACATACTGGATGGAACGGTATTTCGCGAACCCATTGTTATAAAAAATATTCCCCGTCTGGTACCCAACTGGACGGCACCGATCATTGTGGGCAGGCATGCTTTCGGTGATCAGTACCGCGCCACAGATACGGTGATTAAAGGAAAAGGTAAATTAACCATGACCTTCACTCCTGCCGATGGCAGTGAAGCTAACGTATTTGAAGTGTATGATTTTAAGGGTGATGGTGTGGCACTCGCCATGTATAATACAGACGAAAGTATTAAAGGATTTGCCAGAAGCTGTTTCAATATGGCCCTAAGCAAAAAATGGCCACTGTATCTGTCCACCAAAAATACCATCCTGAAAAAATACGACGGTCGTTTTAAAGATATTTTTGAAGAAATCTTTCAGCAGGAATTCAAATTTAAATTCCAGGAAGCGGGTATCACTTATGAGCACCGCCTGATTGATGATATGGTAGCCAGCGTACTAAAATGGCATGGGAATTTCGTTTGGGCCTGTAAAAATTACGACGGAGACGTACAAAGTGATACGATAGCACAGGGATTCGGTTCACTCGGATTAATGACTTCCGTTCTGATCACACCCGACGGGGAGATCATGGAAGCCGAAGCTGCTCATGGAACCGTAACCCGTCATTATCGCGACCACCAGAATGGGAAACCAACATCTACTAATCCGATTGCTTCCATTTTTGCGTGGACGCGCGGACTGGCTTTCAGGGGCAAACTGGATAAGAATCCGGAATTGATCAGGTTTAGTGAAATCCTCGAACAGGTATGCATTGAAACGGTGGAAAGCGGAAAAATGACCAAGGACCTGGCCGTTTGTTTATATGGAACAAAAGTGAACCACGGCGAGCATTATCTGTATACAGAGGAATTTTTGGATGCTATTGATCAGAATCTCAAAAACAAAACAGCGTAAAAGGCAAAAAAAGCCATCCCGGTTGAACCGGGACGGCCTTTAACGATTGTTTACCATATAAAAAAAAGCTTATTTCTTCACAGAGTCAACCTTGGCTTTCAGACTGTCTTTAGCAGCGCTGGCAGTTGAGTCAATTACAGTCTTAGCTGAATCAGCTATTGCATTTACAGATTGAGTAGCAGAGTCAACTTTAGTTTCTGTGCTGGAAGCACTGTTACAGGCTGCAAAAGAGCCAATTGCTAATATCACCAAAAGTTTTTTCATTGTAGTGTGTTTTTTGTGAATGATTTCAGGTTAATACCCCGAACCGGGAAAAAGTAACCTTACCTCCATGCAATAATTTTCATATTTTTTTATTTGCATATAATTTATTAATAATCAATATGTTATACTCAATAGTGCAAGCTGATTTTCTTTGCTTGGAAAGTAACCGGAAAATGGGGGCTTTATTTTTAAAATTTTCTACCCGGCAATGGGTTACGAATCTTTACTTTCAGTATTAAATTAGGCAACTGCGTGACTACGGACAGTATTGAGCAAGGGCTATTGAAAGGACTGGCGCAAAACGAACGGAAAGCCGTAGAGGCTATTTACCGTAAGCATTATAGCATGGTTCAGAGCCTGATTATCAATAACAGTGGAACTTCAGATGATGCAAAGGATATTTTTCAGGAAGCACTGATCGTTTTATATGAAAAAGCCAGATCAGGCAGCTTCGAATTGCATGCTCAATTAAAGACCTATATCTATGCAGTTTGCCGGCGTTTGTGGTTGAAAAGGTTACAGCTAAACCAGAAATTTTCAGGAGACCTGGCCAATGCCGAAGAAACCATTAGCATAGAAGAAGATGTAGAAAGATACGAGCACCGAAACAGTGATTTTGAGTTGATGGAAGTGGCCATGCAAAGTTTGGGAGAGCCCTGTAAGGCATTACTGGAGTCTTATTATTTGCAGAAGAAGAATATGTCGGAAATAGCAAAGGAGTTTGGATATACTAATGCTGACAATGCGAAGAATCAGAAATACAAGTGCCTGATGCGATTGAAAAAAATATTCTTCGGTCAATATAAAAAACCTTAATCTGAAAGAGATGGAAGAGCTGAATATGCTGGAGTCAATTGAAAGATATATCCATGGGGAAATGCTGCCTGAGGAAAGGATATTTTTTGAAGAACTTCGAAAAAACAATCCAGGCATTGACCAAATGGTGGTTGAACATACTGTGTTCCTTCACCAGCTGGAAAAATTCGGTGACCGGAAGAATCTGAAATCTACTTTACAGGATGTGCATAATGAACTCTTCGAATCCGGACAGATCAAACAATCCAAGGAAACCAAGGTAGTCAGGCTTTGGCTGAAATACCGCAAAGTAATTGCAGTAGCGGCTTGCATTGCCGGCATTACGGCACTGAGTATCACCGGAATTGCAACCTATTTTACACCCAAAACGGCTGGCAAATTGCTTGAGGATCTGAACAGGAAGATTTCTCTTTTGGAACAAAAACAGAAAAAACTCAACGATAAGCTCAATGAAGCTCCTCCTAAAGTGCCGGCTGAAACAGCTTTTAAATTAGGCGGTACCGGATTCATGATTGACCCGAAAGGATATATCGTTACCAATGCGCACGTAGTCAACAATGCTTCTATGGTAATCGTTCAGAATAATAAAGGACAGGAATTTAAAACAAAGATTATTTATATCAACCCGAATTCTGACCTGGCTTTCCTGAAGATCATGGATAGTGATTACAAGGCTCCTTCCGTTATTCCTTACGGAATTAATAAAAGCAGTATAGAATTGGGGGAGGCTATTTTCACCATGGGTTATCCCCGCGATGAAATTGTTTATGGTGAAGGATACCTGAGTGCTAAAACAGGCTTCCGCGGAGACACCCTTGCCTGTCAGATTTCTGTAGCTGCCAATCCGGGAAACAGCGGTGGTCCAGTACTGGATAAAAACGGAGAAGTGATCGGTATTCTCAGCAATCGCCAGGTACAGGCCCAGGGTGCCGTTTTTGCCATTCGCTCCAAATATATTCTCTCGGCACTCGAAGAGATCAAGTCAGATACAGCTTATGCCAACATCCATTTACCGCAGGTTTCATCCGTAAAAAATATGGACCGGATTCAGCAGATCAAGAAAATCCAGGAGTTTATTTACATGGTTAAGAGCTATTAGGAATCAGCTGATCCTTCCGCAACGCATAACCGATTTCCAGTTAAATACAGACCGGCTTAACTCCATAACTTATGCGGGTAAGCCCCGGAATTGATCAGGTCATTCAGGCTTTGCTTTACAGAAGGTGCATCTTCTTTATAAGTTACACCGAACCAACTGGCAGCCGTTGGAATGATCTTTATCTGGCCCTTCCCTTCATGAATAAATTTGTCTCCAATAATGGGAATAAAAAATTCAGCTTTTGGATCCTGACCCTGGGCTGAAAGAAATTCGCCAAAAATTTTCTCGATAAATCCAAACACCGAAGAATCAAAGCACCAGAAATTCATGGAAACTTTGGATGTATCGGGAGTCTGGAATGTTTTGCCTTCCTCTTCATACGTAATTTTACCTTCCTTGTTGCGGTAAATTTTGGTTCTTTCTTTAATGGAAAGAAGGTTATTATTACCATCCACTTCACAAACGCCGCGACTCACGGAACCATTATCAGAAAGGGTCTTGGCCAGATCATACCCGATGATGCTGTAGCAGGTATTGTTGCCGTCGGTTGTTAGAAACTGATACGCTTTTTCAAAAGCATCCCTCCCGTAAAAATCATCCGCATTGATTACAGCAAACGGATCGCTTATGGCATGCTTTGCGCAGAGTACCGCATGCGCTGTTCCCCAGGGTTTGGTGCGACCGGCCGGAGGTTCGTAACCATTCAGGTAATCGGTCATTTCCTGAAATACATAATCGGTTTCCACCCTGCCTTTTAACCTGGGCTCAAAAATATTTTTAAAATCTGCAGCAAAATCCTTCCGGATGATAAATACGATTTTCTTAAACCCGCTTCTGATAGCATCATAAATAGAGTAATCCATGATGGTTTCTCCTGAAGGTCCGAACGATTGAATCTGTTTCATGCTTCCATACCGGGAAGCCATTCCCGCCGCAAGTATCAATAAGGTTGGTTTCATCCGCTAATTTTTATTTTTTAATTTTTATTTCTTAATTGGGCCGTCAGGTCCTACTGTAAATTTCGCGACGGGCAATTCATTTACCGTACTTTTATTGCGCTGCGAAAATAAATAATAAAGAGAAACCCGGATAAGATTTATCAATATGGCGAATTCAACGGTAAATCTGGAGGATATAACGCTCGATCCGCTGAATCTTGTGCATTTCCTGGAAAGCAGACTGGACGTACAGGTATTGCGGCTCGA
>JAYVXJ010000143.1:0-2371 GCA_043785285.1 Chitinophagaceae bacterium | reverse complement strand
ATGTCTCCCAGATCACCATGACTAAACCGGGTGAGATTGGTACAAGGTGAACTACAAGCCAGGGTAGTAAACGTTGTTTTAGCAGCCAAACTTACCTGACCACTGCCACAATCTGACTGTATATCAAACTCATAATTGAAGCCGCAGGTAAGCGCATTGATATTCAGCGTGATTGGATTTCCGGAAGCATCCTGTACTAACCGGGTAACATAACTGTTTACCGTACCCGATTTGTAACGGACAATATAATCCGTTACTCCCGTAACCGGGTTCCAGCCCAGCGTTGCTGAATTTTGGGTAATGTTGGTTACGTTCAGGCTGGCCACTGCAGGAGAAATACAATTGCTGGCTGGAGATCCGAATACCAGCATTTCTGCGATGGATATCCCATTGGTTCCCAAAGTAGTTGCATTCATTCGTACAAAACGGGCCGTGGTATGTTCATTAAATTCATTTAAAAACGGAGTTCCCGTGAGTGAATTTCCGGTAACTGTATTCACGGTGGTCCAGGTTTTACTAACCCCCAGGTCATCCGAAACATCAATGGTAAAATCCTTTGCAAAGCTGTTTATATCGTTCCAGAAAATTTGCACCTTGCAGATATCATAACGCTGACCAAGATCTACATAAATATATTGTGGTGTGGTATTCTGACTATTCGCCCAACGGGTGCTTTGATTGGCATCGAACGCATTTGTCTTTGGATAATTCGGATCCGTAGACGAAGCCGTAGCCGTCTTATTCAACGCTACATTATTAATACAGCGTGTATTGCTGCCCAGCAATCCATATACATTCAGGCTGTTGGAAAAGGTTGGCGCATAAACCTTACCGTTAGCAATGGTAACACAACTCATCTTAGCATAATACCCCAGCCAGTCGCTCGGATTGGCATCTGAGTTCCACAATTCCTGCCTGATATTATCTGCCTTTAAAGCATGAAGTGATCCATTACTCGATGTGGAATTGGAATACGTAACCCAGACAATGGCCGTGGAGGGGTCGGTTCCATCCGAGCTGACAGATATAAAACCTCCGACTAAGCCTATATACGTTGGCAGTGTTGTATTTACAATAGGAGTCCCCAACGAATTGCTGTTCACCGGGTATGCGCTTAAGTTAGTGTATTCTGAAAACTGATAAACATATTGAGTTGTGGCGCCTCCAAAATAGCTAAGGGAAGAATGGCTCTCAGCTCCACTCGCCGCATTCAAATTATAGGTTCCCAACAAATAGGGAGAACCCGGATTAAACTCGCCACCAGGAGCCGGGATATTTTGATTCATGAGCATCAGGTTCCCGCCTTTATGCGCCGTAAGCAGCATATTGGTACCCGGAATCAGCAATACGCCGGTACCAAAATCCAGATCACTGCTGTTCCAGGAGTTATACGTAATAGCAGCAGGTTTAAACCAGGAAATGTTTTTCAGCGTATTATTGGCTAAATCAGGAGCTGCTTTCACCACACTTAATGCCACATTTCCCGGATCTCCGGCAACGCTCGCATCGCTCCCATTTCCTGTGGCAAAAAACAGATTACCGCTGGCATCCACGGCAGGTGCCGCCCCACTCATCCAGATACCCCCACGTCCATCACCCGGCGTAGTAACATACCTGATCTTCTGGTCGGTAAGATCAGCAGCATTATAACCCAATATCCAACCATGGTAATAATTCATATCACAGTGGCCGGCATAAGGAATATATACAATCCCATTGGATAAGACCAGGCCCCCACGCTGATTCTCCCGGCGTGGATCAAATTGAATTATGCCCCCCACCGCCCCGTCTCCTGTTCCGGTCACCTGCGCCGAAATAGTTACCGGACTATTAAATTTATCAAGTCCGGTACTTAAATCAAGAGCATGTAATTGCTGGAAAAACCCGGTAGAAGTCCAATCCTGATCCTTACTACTCCCATTAAATTGATGATTATCTACAACCGGATCGCGATAACGGCTGACAAAATAAAGGGTATTGGTTCCCTTATCTATAACCGGTGTGCCTACGATGCCAAAAAAACCACCCTGGCCAAGTCCATAATTAATTTGGAAATCGGTATACCCAAACCCGCACATAGATGCATGAATATCCCATACACTGGGTACAAGCTCTTTTATACCGCTGATCGTAGGCGTAAAATTTCTTATCCAATATGGATTGGCCGTACCATCATCCGCATCAAAAGCATATACGGTATTATTCACCGTAGCAACAAAAACCACGTTTTTAGCCACCCCGCCAATATTCACCCCGCTCACATACAGGGGCTGCGCATAAATCTGATTATCTACGGTACGTTTATATAAAAGTCCGAAAGAAGTAGGCGTTACGTTTGCCTGATTCAGCATTGTTTCCTTGTCATTCCATC
>JAYVXJ010000142.1:0-2378 GCA_043785285.1 Chitinophagaceae bacterium | reverse complement strand
ACCACACCGGTTACTATTAATGCACTACCAACAGCGACAATTTCTTACAGCGGTTCTCCTTATTGTGCAACCGGTACAGCAACGGTAACGCAGACAGGCCAGGCAGGTGGGACTTACAGTTCAACGGTAGGATTAAATATTACCGCCGCAACCGGAGCCATCAACCTGGCAACCAGCACAGCTGGAACTTATACAGTAACTTATTCATTCGGCAACGGAACCTGCAGCAACAGTATAACGGCTTCGGTATCGATAACAGCTGCACCGCGGGTGATGATTATTAATCCGGCTGCAGTATGCTTTCCCAATACGGTAAACATTACCAAGCCAGCGATTACTGCAGGAAGCACCGTCGGCCTCGCTTACACCTATTTTAAAGATGCAGCTGCAACTATTTCGCTTTCCAACCCGACTGCGATGGCATTGAGCGGCACCTATTATATTAAGGGAACCGCCGGTTCCGGATGCTCAGATATAAAACCTGTTGTAGTAACCATCAATCCTTTACCGGGAGCTTCGATTTCTTATAACGGTTCGCCGTATTGTTCTCAGGGAACTGCTTATGTGAGTCTTACAGGACAAGCCGGGGGAACCTACGCATCCACAGCTGGATTGATTATCAATTCCAGCACCGGGGATATTGATCTGGTATCCAGCACTGAAGGCACGTATACGGTTGTTTACAGTTTTACTAATGGAACCTGCTTCAATAGTGTCATCACGTCGGTGACCATTAAGAATCCGTTGGTCCAGGTGAATGATCCGGCCGGCATTTGTTTTCCGAGAACAATAAACCTCACTGATCCGGCTGTAACTGCAGGAAGTGAAAGCGGACTTAACTTTAATTTTTATCAGGATGTTGCTGCCCTTATTCCTGTTCCCAATCCTGCAGCGGTAGGAACAAGCGGAACTTATTATGTAACAGGAACCAATAGCAGCACCGGTTGTGTGTCCGATATCAGTCCGGTTAACGTAACTATTTTTACGAAACCAACAATATCAGCCGGTAGCAGTGGAACGGATATTTGTAAAGGAAGTTCAGTCATCCTTACGGCATCTTCACCAGGCAACAGTATTGATTGGCCAGCTGTAGGATCAGGTAACAGTGTACTGGTAACGCCGATGGATAGCACCCGTTATCTGGCCATAGCAACCTCAACGGATGGTTGTAAGGATACGGCTACCGTGGATATTGCCGTGAGACCTTTTAAAATAAACCTGACAGCAAATCCGGATCCCGTACTTGCAGGAACCGGCACTACCCTGACCACCGATGGAAATTTCACTTACCGTGTACTTTCCTGGTCACCTACTATTTTCTTTACTGATCAAACAGCTTTAACACAAACAATAGTGGTGAAGGATACTTCAAAATCCTTTACTGTGATTGCAAAATCAGTTGATGGATGTCTGGATACGGCAGTATTATATGTTGTGGTTGATCCCAATCTGAAGGATTTCTTTGTACCCAATTCCTTCTCGCCGAACAACGATGGGAACAATGACATTTTCAAAGTATATGGATCATCCGTGAAGGAAGTGATTCTGCGGGTGTACAATCAATGGGGTGAGCTCATTTTTGAAACCCATGATGCGCAGGCGGGTTGGGATGGAACCTGGAAGGGCCATAAGCAGGCTGTAGGCGTATATGTGTATGAAGCAAAAGTGACATTCTATAATAATGTAATCATCAAGCGTAAAGGAAACGTGAATCTTATCCGATAAAAAATAGTTACCGGCGGCTTAATAAAAAAGCTTCCGGTTTGAAAATTCAATGATCAACTATGAACCATTTTTTAAACCGCAGATTATTTTGGATGGCCCTGCTGGCCTGTGGGTTGGAGAACGCTGCCCGGGCACAGATTGATCCCCATTTTTCCCAGTACTTCATTCAGCCGATGAACCTGAATCCTGCACTCACAGGCGCGATAGAAGGAGATTATCGTATATCTGCGATCTGGAGAAGCCAATATAATAACACCTTAACCACCAAAGGAATTTCTGCAGAAAAAACGACCAACAAGAATACCAATTTTGGTTTTAATCTGGTGAATCAAACCACGAACGATAAGTCGTACAGTTTTACCACTGGTTACCTGAGCATGGCATATACGGGCGTCCGGTTTGGAAAAAATGCCGATCATTATCTGGTGATGGCCATGCAGTGCGGATTCATCAGCCGTAAGTTCGATATCACGAAAATGCAATTTGGTTCGCAATGGATTTCCGGAACCGGGTTTGATCCTTCCAACAATTCAAACGAAGTATTCATGCAACCTTCGGTTACCTCATTTGATGCGGGAGCGGGGATTGCCTATTATGACGCTTCGCCAAATCAGACACTCAATTTTTTCGGAGGGGTATCTGCTTTTCATATC
>JAYVXJ010000141.1:0-2379 GCA_043785285.1 Chitinophagaceae bacterium | reverse complement strand
CACTACCGAAAAATATTCAAATCGACTTTCAGCTGTCCTCCGAACAGGAACGGGTATTCACTGCGATCAACAGTCATTTCGAAACCAAAAGCGTCAGCCTGCTGCATGGAATTACGTCCAGCGGAAAAACGCAGATATATATCCGGCTGATCGAAAAACTTTTACTGGACAACAAACAGGTGCTTTATCTGGTACCGGAAATCGCGCTAACCTCTCAGATCGTACGCAAGTTGCAGCAGCACTTCGGAGGCTATCTGGGTATTTATCATAGCCGGTTCAACCAAAATGAACGATTTGAGATCTGGAACAAAGTACGTAGCGGGGAAATAAAGATCCTGCTGGGCGCCAGATCTTCTCTTTTTCTGCCCTTTACCAACCTGGGGCTGATCATTGTGGATGAAGAACACGATACATCGTATAAGCAGCAGGATCCGGCGCCTCGTTATCATGCCCGCGATGCCGCTATCTATTATGCTGCTTTGTTTAATGCGAACGTGTTGCTGGGAAGCGCCACACCTTCCCTGGAAAGTTATTTCAATGCCCTGTCAGGAAAATACGGACTGGCAGAACTTGCTGAACGATACGGACAGGTAGATCTCCCGGTGATCAGCCTGGTGGACACAAAAAAATTCCTGCAAAAAGACGGATCGAAAGTGATTTTCACGCCTGTTCTTCTGGAAGCCATTCAAAATTCACTGGGTAATAAAAATCAGGTGATTCTTTTCCGGAACCGGCGTGGATATTCGCCCTATCAGATTTGTAAAGTGTGCGGTTGGATACCGCAGTGTAAGAATTGTGATGTGTCGCTTACTTATCATAAGCTGACGAACAAACTGCAATGTCATTATTGTGGCAGCAGCTATCCGCCGGTAAATACCTGTGCAGCCTGTGGCAGTCAGCAGTTCGTTCAACGGAATTTCGGTACGGAAAAAATGGAGGAGGAACTGGAAACCATATTCCCAAATGCCCGTGTTGCGAGGATGGATATTGACAGCGTTCGGGGGAAGTCTGCTCACGACCAACTCATCAAATCTTTTGAACAGCAAAGGGTGGATATTCTGGTAGGAACCCAGATGGTCGTGAAAGGACTGGATTTTGATAAGGTTGATCTGGTCGGAATTCTCGATGCGGATAGTTTGCTGAACTTTTCGGAATTTCGGGTGAATGAACGGGCATTCCAGTTGATGGAGCAGGTGAGCGGAAGGGCCGGAAGAAAAGATGGTAAAGGGAAAGTGTTGATACAGGTAGCCAACACCAAACATCCCGTATTACAGTATGTGATGGCACACGATTATAAATTATTCTATGAACACGAGACCATGGCCAGAAAGAATTTCTTTTATCCTCCTTTTTCCCGCATCATTCAGATCGGCTTCCGGCATAAGGTTAAAGAAGTGGTGCAGGATGCGGCGGCGCTGTTTGCCCTGCATTTGAAAAAAGATTTTGCTCAGCATATTACCGGTCCGGCTGAACCGGTAGTGGGCCGTATCCGCAATCAATATATCATGGAACTTATGCTGAAACTTCCGAAGAATGGCAGTACAATTGCATATGCCAAACAGGTTATTCAACAGCAAAAAGCCATCCTGCAGAACCATCCGAAATTCAGATCCGTTACCGTTATCCCCGATATTGATCCGGTTTAGTCAATTTATAACAGGCAGATTAAAACAGGCAGATCATGGTCATAGAAAAGAACAAATCATTGCTTTCGTACAATAGTTTTCATATTGAGACCCAGGCTGAAAATTTTGTTTCCATTACGGATGCCGAACAGTTAAAAAGCATTTTGCAGGAAGAAGCCGGGAAACCCGTATGGGTATTAGGCGGAGGAAGTAATATTTTATTCACGAAGAATGTGAAAGGATGGGTGTTGAAAATGGATATCCGCGGCATAGAAGAGATCAAGGAAGATGATTTGCATGTGTATGTTCGGGCGGGAGCGGGAGAGAACTGGCATTCGTTTGTACTCTATACTCTGGGAAGGAACTGGGCAGGGCTGGAAAACCTTTCTCTTATCCCCGGATGTGTGGGTGCTGCGCCCATTCAGAATATCGGAGCTTATGGCGTTGAGCTGAAAGATGTGTTTTATGAATTGGAAGCATACGATAGAAAGAACGGGAAAATTTATACGTTCGGACTGAATGATTGCGCTTTTGGTTATCGTGACAGTTTTTTTAAATCCGGAGAGAAGAACCGGTATATCATTTTGAATGTTACGTTTATTCTGAATAAGATAGCTGTTCTGAACAGCAGCTATGGGGCCATCCGGGCGGAACTGGAACAGATGGATATTCGGACGCCATCCATCAGGTCGGTTTCCCAGGCCGTTATCAATATCAGGCGGTCCAAACTTCCCGATCCGGCGGAGATTGGTAA
>JAYVXJ010000140.1:0-2381 GCA_043785285.1 Chitinophagaceae bacterium | reverse complement strand
TGAATGAATATATTATTTAAAAAGAGAAAAGGCAATGATCTCATCAGACCCATTTCATCATCCACTTTTAATCGTTTATAGATCCAGAAAGCAAAATACCAGCCGGACAAAACCAGCAGCAATGCCTGTACCAGCTCCCTGGATCCGGCTTCCAGTATATAAGAAAAAATAATGGCTGTGCCCAACAGGACCAAACCGATCTTTACGAATAGTTCTGTAGATAACGCTGCCCTGAACCAGTCGGTCAATGGAAAAAGATTGCTGATGGGTAATCCCAGTGAAAGGCTGAAAATCACAGCTTCCAGATTAAATCCTTTGATTGTACTATTCCCTTCAATGATGAGTGCCAGGATCGTCAGTACATACACGAAAGGAATACCGTTACAAAAGTTTTTAATGGTTTCCCTGTAACCCAGGCACCAATGGCCCGCGTGATCAGCACAAATACAAATTGCATCCCGATAATACTCAGATTAGCTAAAGACAAAACTTTACCTGTGAGATCGGAAATATGCCTTCATCCAAATGAAGGAACGGGCAGAATGAGTCCGGATACGGCCGGCGCAATAATCAATGCGCCAATTAATACAACGGTCCCGTCTTCCGTCAGGCTGATTCTTTTTGCTGACGGTAATGCGTTTACAGCATTTGCTGTTGACATGTTGGTAAGTATTTAATTTATCTGATGCAGATTTTGATTTAAGGAAGCGGGATATTTTTTTCAGTTTATTTTGAATACATCCTTTAAAGCACGTTTAGCAGCGTGATAGCCGCACATGCCATGCACACCTCCGCCGGGTGGTGTGGAAGAGGAACAGATATAAATGCCTTTGGCTGAACTGCGATAAGGAGAAAACCGTAAAGCCGGCCGGGTGAATAATTGGCCTGGATCAGTAACCCCCCCATTGATATCACCGCCGATATAGTTGGGATTTATTTCTTCCATTTCCGCTGCATTCAGGGTATGCCTGGCCAGGATGCGTTCCCGGAATCCCGGTGCAAATCGCTCTACCTGTTGTTCAATGGCATCTGTCATGTTGGTTTTGGAACCATTCGGCACATGGCAATAAGCCCAGCCGGTGTGCTTACCTGCCGGTGCCCGGGAAATATCAAATAAACTTTGTTGTGCCAGCAATACGAAGGGGCGCTCCGGATGCCCGCCTTCCCAGACTTTTTTTTCTGCGGCAGCAATTTCTTCAAATGTGTTTCCCAGATGTACCGTACCCGCCTGCCGGCAGGATAAATCCCTGAATGGAATGGGCCCGTCCAGCGCCCAGTCAATCTTAAAAACACCCATCCCGTAACGATATCTTTCCAACTGCCACTGATACAACCTTGTGAAACGATACCCTGCAATTTGCAGTAATTGTTTTGGCGTTATATCAAACAAAACAGCCCGCGCCGAAGGAAGCTGATCCAATGATTGAATATAAAATCCCGTTTCGATTTCCCCGCCCAATGAAACAAAATAGGAAGCAAGCGCTTTGGCAATTGTATAAGAACCGCCTGCCGCCATCGGCCAGCCTTTAATATGACCGGATGCCATCAATACCAACCCTATGGCAGAAGTTGTACAACGGGAAAGCGGTTGCATGCCGTGTGCAGCCATGCCTGCCCATAAACCCCGGGCTTGTTTTGTGGAAAACCGTTTGACCAAATGCTGCGCGGAAGAAAGCGCCTTTAATCCAAATCCGGCCATCGCCAGCGGATGTTTCGGAAAATGCAGGAGCGCCAGTATATCTTCAATCATTCCGGGCCAGTCCTTTATCAGCGGCTGCATCAATGCCAGGTAAGCTTTATCTTCCAGCCCGCTTGCTGTTTCTGTTACTGAACGTTGTAATACAGCCGGCCTTCTGTCATCAAAGGGATGAACTGCATCGAACGTCGGATAAATAAACTGCAGGCCATGTTCTTTCAGCGGAAGGCTTTGAAAAAATGGTGATCCGGCCGCCATAGGATGAATGGCTGAGCAGGTATCATGAAGAAATCCGGGCAGCGTTAATTCCTCCGTTGCTAATCCGCCACCTATTTTATTTTTCCCTTCAATCAATAAAACGGAAAGGCCTTTTTGCTGCAACACAATGGCTGCCGCCAGCCCATTCGGACCGGATCCCACAACCACCGCATCGTAGTCTTTCTTAGCCATTGATTTTTGCATCTACTATTTTCCACCAACGAGTTTACTCTACGGCAATAAGTATTTTTTATCCACCCGGTTTAAAACCACCCGGATCAAAACCGATCTTTCATTGATCCCATCCAGTATTATTCTTTTCCCATCCTGAACAATTTCATATTTTAATATCATTCTGTCTCGCAATTTATCCAGTGGCACGATCCGGTTATAAGCCCTTGTTCTCCGGGTGGATCTGCCCATTTCC
>JAYVXJ010000139.1:0-7942 GCA_043785285.1 Chitinophagaceae bacterium | reverse complement strand
GCAGCGCCGGCTTTAAGATCCTGGGCAGTCGCCGTATACCCAGCCGGGAACACCAGCAGGAGCATCAGGCACAAGCTGGTAAAGACAGGATTTTTCATTAGTCTTATTTGTACTGTTGAAATGTTCTTTTAATTCGTTCTTCTGATTTGCACTGATTGTTTACTTACCAGGGTTTGCCGGTTCCCTGACTTATCCAGGGCTTGGACCAGGCGCTGTTCTTATACCCGTTGGTAGCATCTGCGCCAAAACCTGAATAGGTGGTCGTCTCCAGCGTATTCTCCGCGGCCATGGTATTGGCTGCATTGAGATTGCGTTCGTCGAGCATATAGTATAATCTTACCGGCAGAACCGGTCCTTTGGCAATGGGCCCGGAGACCAGCACTGGATAACCCGTTCTCCTGAAATCGAACCAGGATTCTGTGGCGGCGGTCCAGGATGATATCCATTTCTGGGTGATCAATTGCTCTTCGGTCCCGGCAAAAGCCACAGCAGGCTGGGCAATATAAGCGCTATATGCGCTGCCCACGCCCCATGCGGTAAGGGATGACTGGATGGCCGCATTGTAATGCGTTTGTGCATCACCGGTAGCCCAACCCTTCATCGCGGCTTCCGCAAGAATAAAATGCACTTCTGCCGCCGAAATAAGCCTCGCCAGTAAAAGCGGGCTCCTGGCATTCGTATAGACGGTGTTTAGCCAGGAGACATGGGGATTATGCGCTCCCTGGCTGGGATCATTGCTGATATTATAGACCGGGCCGCCTAAAATGGCCGGGGGAAGGCCGACATAATTCGTGTTCTGGTCAATATCATTTATAGTGAGGCCCTTACCCGCCAACACATCCGTCGAAATATAACGTACCTGCCGGGGCTCGCCGTTTACGACCGTGTCCACGATCTTGTCTGTATTAGGCGGGAAACCTCCATCCACATGCAGGAAGATCTGCACCTTGTTGGCCCATACGCCCAGACGGGGATCGTTCAGGTTATCCATGGCCTTAACCAGGGTCGAGCACATTTTGATCACCCGGTAGCTTCCGCTGTCCGCATTGTAATTGACATTGGAGGGCCAGGAATCGGCGGAACTGTTGCCCGCAAAACCCATTGTCGCATCATCGGAGGGATCCGTGATGATCGGGTAAGAGGCCGGGTCGGCAATTATTTTTTCGATGCCGGCCTTGGCTACATCGGGCATTTTATCCGATAGCCGCATATAGTAACGAAGGGCCAGGGAATTGACAAATTTTCTCCATTTAGCCGGGTCGCCGCCATAAAAAACGTCCACCCCATCCACGTTGCTGTTATAATCAGATTTCGGTTTGGACAGGAGGGTATTGGCCTTTTCGAGATCGGCCAGTACGCCTGCATAGATGTCTTTCTGGGCGTCGAAAGCGGGAAGGCTATTTTCCGTACCACGCTGATCCCCTTTCAGGGCGTGGCTATAAGGCGCATCTCCATATAAATCGGTGATGAGGCCGAAGAGAAAGGACTTCATGGTGAGGCAGATCCCCTGTTGGAGATCATAGTGCAGGGTCATCGATCTGTCATAGACATATTTGTTATTGCGCAGGATATCATAGTAGGGGTTCCAGCTATTGTCCCCGCTCCAGTCGTATTCGTTATGGCCCCCGGTCCATCCGTCCTTCTGGGTATGCTGCATAATGCCCGCGACATCCCCGAACCCGAGATTCACCCATTGTTGTCCGGTGCTTGTCAGTACTGTAGACAGGACCAGGTTCGGGTTGGTGGTCGCCGGGTCGGCCCCGTTCGGATTCTGATTGAACTTTTCCAGGTCCTTCCTGCAAGAACTGAACGTCCCCAGGAACAGGAGGAGAAGCAGCCAGTATGTTTTTTGTGTAGTCTTCATGATTTAATATTTGTGTTTCTTAAAATACTACGTTCAATTTAATTCCCACCGGGATCACCCATGGATTGACGTTATATCTTTCTATACCCTGTTTGAACTGGGTACCTGAACCCTGTACATCAGTCGAAGGCTGGAAAGCATTTTCAGGATCTATATTGATATGGGCTGCCGTCCAGAGGATGATGTTTCTGCTGTAAACCGAAATGCTGGCATTCTGCATTTTGGCTGCCTTGATGAGTTTGGCCGGCAGTTCGTAGGAGATGGTTATTTCCCGGAGCTTCAGGTAAGACGCTGGAAACATATAGGCCCTGGTAAAACTCCAGGCGGTAGCGCCTGCAAAGGGAAGTACCTGTGTGCCGTTGGGCTGATTAATGTTCTGTCCCAGGTTCTCTATATATCCTGTAGGGTTGCCCTGGGTATCAAAACCCGAAGCCCTTACGCCGGGAACGAATACACCGCCGTAGGGTAATGTATAAGGGCCATAGATAAAGGGATAACCGTTATATTCAGGTGTAGGTCCGCCGACCAGTGGAAAATTATTCCCGGTGCTGCGAATCATTTTATCCTGGTTGGCTACCAGGTAATCACGCTCCTCCTGTCCCGACCGGTTGCCGGGGTTCAGCAGGCCGTTGATGAAGAGGGAGGACTGCCCATTCTCCTCACCGTAGCGGTAGGTCTGGGAAACGAAGTCTCCGCCGTTTCGCCAGTCAAGGGTGAAGCTCAGGGTGAAGCTCTTATAGGAGATGCTGGACTCTACGCCCATGATGAAGTCGGAATTGAAATTACCGATCTTGTTCTTCGCATTGATTGCGTCGATGGACTGCCATTTACCTGTATTATCCAACAGCGGATAACCGAAATAGGGAGATTGCTTATCCTTTACGGTGACCATTTGCGCGTCGTAGATATCCCCGATCGTTTCGCCCACATAGGTCCAGGCGCCGCCCTTGGCATCCGTCCAGAGGGTGAAATAAGGTAACCCGTCGGAGAGCTGGATGATCTTGGTCCGGCTTCGGGTAAAATTGACATTGATATCCCAGTTCCAATTCCTGGTTTGAACAGGGGTGCCACCCAATGACAATTCGATACCTGCGCTGCGTAGCAGGCCTGCATTGATATTCTTCGTAGCATAACCGGAAGATGGCGGGGTCTTGGTGCTGAATATCTGATTCTTATTCTCCACCATATAATAGGTCCCTGCAAAGCGAAGTCGATTTTTGAACAAATTCACATCGATGCCAACCTCGTAAGACGTGGCTATTTCCGGCTTGAGGTAAGGGTTGAGCAGGGTGCTGGAAGTCCCCAGCCGGGGTATGCCGCTCCAGGTGCCGGCATTGCCCAGCACCGTTTGCAACTCGTAGGGATTGGCGTCATTACCGACCTTCGCTACGCCTCCTCTCAGTTTGATCATGTCAATCCTACGTGATTTGATACCCGCGATCTCGTTAATCAACAGGCTTAAAGAAGCAGAGGGATAGAAATAAGGCTGTGCGTTCGGTAAGGTGCTGGACCAGTCATTGCGACCCGTGATATCCAGATAGGCCAGGTCCTTATAACCGAGATTGAGCAATCCGTAAACACTATTCACCCCTTTTTTGTAGAGGCTGCTGGAATAATCCAGGTTATCGGGCAGAATGTTCTGGATCGTATAGACCCCCGGAACGATCAGGCCGGTTCCGTTCCTGGTGGCATTCCTGACGGTAGAGCCTGTTTGATAACGGGTATTCCCACCCACGGATGCGGACAAGCTAAAGTTATGAACCTCCTTTTTGTAAGTCAGCAGGAAGTCGGCGTTGTTTTCGAAAGTGAACAGGTTAATCAGCCCATAGGCGCCGCCGGGATCTTCCGTGTAGCTCTCGCCTATCTGGGTCTCTCTTCTTTCGTTATAGGTATCCAGTGAATACCGGCCCATGAAGCTGAAAGAGGGGCTGATCTGCCAATCGGCTTTCAGACTGCCGTAGATGCGGTCGCGGACAAAGCTGTTCCTAACCTGGTTGGTGAGAAAATAAGGATTGTTGAAGATTCCCTTGGCCTGGGATCGCTGCTGAATGCCTTCCAGCCCGGGCTCCCAATAATTTTTCATATCCCGGATATCCGTATTGGGGGCCACATTATAGGCCCACTGCAGGGGGTTGGCCCCTCTTTCACCTGCCGGACGGTTATCGGAATTATTCCTCGAAAAGTCGATGTTAGTGCTGAGGCGAAGGGCTTTGTTGATCTTGATGCCTGTATTCAGGTTAAGGCTGTTGCGGAACAGGTCGGAATTGGGTATGATGCCCTGGTTGGTCATGTTGGCATAAGAAAGCCGGTAAGAGACCTGATCGTTGTTATTGGAAATCGATACGCCGTTCGTGCTCGTAATGCCTGTCTGAACAAAATTTTTGATATTGCCCTTATGGGAGATCAGGGGAGTAGCGATCTGGTTACCATTGTTATCTACGGGACTGTTCCATTGCACTTCCTTGTATCCCCTGTCGAGTTCGGCTCCGTAGGTTGAGCCGACGTTTTCCTGTATCAGGGTCCCGAAGGGATTGCTCAGGAGGTTTCCGCTCACATCGGTGGGTATGGCAGAGAATTGCCCCGGCCCGAATTTGGTCTGCCATTTAAGGAATTTATACGGGTTGTCGAAGACCGTATTGGAAGTCAAGGTCACTGTCATTTTTTTCGCGCCCCGGCCTGTTTTGGAGGTGATCAGCACCACTCCGTTACCTGCCCTGGAACCATAGAGCGCTGCGGCGCTGGGCCCTTTCAGAATGGTAACACTCTCGATATCTTCTGGATTGATGCTGGACAATGCATTTCCATAGTCCACGCGGTTATCAGTTCCGACCTCGCTGATATTATTCAGGGTGTTTGCGATGGGCACGCCATCCACGACAAAAAGAGGTTGGTTGTCGCTGCTGAGGGAGGTGGCGCCGCGGATGATCATGCTGACGGAGGAGCCCGTTCCTCCGGTAGAGTTGATCGTAACGCCGGCTACTTTCCCCGACATGGCATTGAGTATATTTTCCTGGGGGACCCTGGTAAATTCTTTGCCGCCCACTTCTTCGACGGAATAACCGAGCGAGCGCTTAGCCCTGGTGATGCCCAGAGCGGTCACGACCACTCTCGAGAGTTCCTGGGAAGCGCCTTCGAGGATCACCTCCAGTTGCGTGCGGCCCGTCGTATTCATTTCCACCGTCTTGAAGCCGATGGAAGAGAATACCAGCACGGCGTCGGGGCTGCTTACTGTCAAACGGAAGCTGCCATCGAGTTTGGTAGTAGTAGCGTTAAGGGTGCCTTTTTCTATGACCGTGATACCTTCCAGGGGAGCGCTATTGACCGTCCGTACGACGCCCTTTATTTCTCTGAGCGGGGCGGTGGCGGAAGAGGCCGAATCCACTCGCAGGCTCACGGGGGCCGGATTATTCTTGTTGATGACAATGCTTTTTCCCATCAGCTGGTATTCAACCCGCTGTCCCTTAAGACAGGCGTTCATAACCTCTTCAATGCTGGCATCTTTAACCTTGATGCTGACAGGATCCATTCCTTTCAGAACGGCTTCCTGGTACACAATAGAGACGCCTGTTTGCCTGGTTATCTCCTTGAACACCTGTTGCACGGAAACATTCCTGACGGAAAGCGTGACCTTTTGAGCGTACGTGTTAGCGCTTACCTGTAAACAAATGGCAAGAAGCCAGAAAGCGGTTAATTTCATTGCCAGAAAAATGTTTTTCCTATTGGCATGGCCCGGTCTTTCCCGAATGGTAAGGACCAATCTCATAACCAACAGCGTTTTGGTTGACAACCGTAGCTTCAAAAGCGTGGGGTTGCAAAGAGCCCTTAATTGCATAACTTTGCAGAGTTTGGGTGATGTAATAAATAATCCAGCCAGATTAATTTGTGCCCGTTACCCATTTGCAGCTCCGGAGCCAACCGGAACTGCCGGTCCCGCTTTATAGCGGGGCCTTTTTGTAACTCAGGGGAGCACAAACACTTTTTTACCTTCTATTTTAAAATGATTGATTCCACTCGCTTCCAGCAGATGGAGCACTTCCGTCAGATTCAGGCTCCTGCTGATACTCCCGCCCAATGCCGACTTATCCGGCTTAACCCCGTAAATTATATCTATATCATACCACCTGGCCAACTGGCGCATGATGGTAGGAAGATCCGTATTATCGAATTCGAAAAGGCCGCTCTTCCAGGCGATCGTTTTCTGCAGATCTGCCTGGCCGACAGTAAGCTGGTGGCCTGCACTGTTAAGCGATGCCTGCTGTCCCGGCTGGAGCTGTTTTACCAGTTCTCCTTCCGATACGACGATGATCCCTTCTAAAAGTGTTGTATTGATCGTTTTTTCGTCGGCATAGGCCATGGCATTGAAGTGGGTGCCCAATACCGCAATTTTCATATGGTTAACCGATACCAGGAACGGCATCTTCGCGTTCTTGGTTATTTCAAAATATCCCTCTCCCGTAAGCTCCACTTCGCGTCGTTTGCCTTTGAAGGCAGTCGGGAAACGCAGAGAGGAGGCCGAATTGAGCCATACCCTGGTCCCATCCGGGAGAATCAGTTCGAACTGGCCACCGCGGGGAGTGGTAATAAACGCCTCTCCAGCCTCGCCCGACCCCTCGGGATGGAGGAGAGTTGTGCTGCCTGTCGGGTTGTTTTTTGTCTTTATGCCGGGATTGGATGTGTAAGAGACAGTAAGGGTGCCCTCCGATTTGTGGAAAGTGGCGCTTCCATCCCTGGCTATCTGGCCGTTAGGGGTATTATCTAGTATAATCCGGGATCCGTTGGGAAGTGTGAGGATAGCCTTGTTGCCGCCAGGGTGGATATTGTTTTCGGGCTTTTTTATGGTGGCCGCTACAACGGTACGCCTGGGAAGGGGCCTGAACCACCAGGCCAGTACCACGATCCCGGTTATGGAAGCGGCGATGGCGGTGTATCTCACTAGCCGGCGGCGATTGAGTCCGGGGCGGAAAGAAGGAACAGCTGGATCTACGGCCGCCTCCAGCGGGGCGATGGCCGAGCGGCTCCCCTGCCGGATCTGCTGCCACATGGCCGCTTCCAGTTCGGGTGTCCAGGTCTCGTGTACTCTATCGCTTTCTTCCAACAGTAAAAACTCCTGCTTTATATGCGAATCATAGCCGCCTTCCCGGATGGCCTGGCGCAGTTCCTCCCAGTCCTCTTGTAAAAGCCGGTCGGTCCTGTATTGTTCAAAAAGATATTCGAAGCGTTCCCGGGTCATAAACTTTATGCAAATGGTTGTTATACTCAAGGTAAAGACGATCCCGAAAAGCCGATGGCCCAATGGGAGCGAAAAAATATTTTTTGCGGCTAAACCGACAGAGTTGCACAACAACCCTGCAGGTGTGAACTCACCAGTGTCTTGAAAACATAAAAAGTCAGAGCAATCCGAGAAAACCATAAAAGAAGAAGAGCAGCGGGATGGTCTTTTGCAGATGAAGGTGTCTATCTACATATTTGCGGACAAAGCGGCGAGCCAGCTCCAGGTGCCTTTTAACAGTAAACCTGGATACCTGCATGCGCGCCGCGATCTCTTCATAGCTCAGCTCCAGTTCATTGGCAAGCAGGTAGACTTGTCTCTGCCGGGATGGAAGAAGGGAAATGGATTCCCGGAGCAAATGATTGCATTCGCGTTCCTGTATGCTCCCCATTACATTGTTGTGCAATTCGGGGGTCCGTTCGCGAAGGCCGGTCAGCCATCTCGTTTCGATGGTAACCCTCTTAAAATGATCGAATACCGCATTGCGGGCAAGGATGAAAAGGTAGTCCTTTAAGCTGCGGACGGCTGACAGCGCCTGCCTTCTGTCCCATATCCTGATGTAGACGACCTGTACTATCTCGCAGGCGGCATCGGGATCTTTGACATACGCCATCACCGCATTATAGATGCCGCTATTGGTCTGGTGATAGAATCTGCCGAAAGCCTTCTCATCCCCTCCGACAATAAGGGATAATAACTCGGATTCGTTATATGGGTGGTTAACAGGCAAGAACAGGGCTTTTAATATGGTAAATCGTTAAACGCTGCCAGGGTAAACGCTATGCGCTCTATTGTCGTTACGCTCGTTA
>JAYVXJ010000138.1:0-2387 GCA_043785285.1 Chitinophagaceae bacterium | reverse complement strand
CTCAGTGTCCGGGAGCAGAATAGTTGTGCCAGTCTAACCGATACGATTCAGATCAAAACCCTTCCGGGACCGGTGGGTGGCACCCTGGAAGGATCATCCATAGTTTGCGCAGGAGAAAATAACAGTGTGCTGAACCTGCTCAACTATTCCGGTAGCATCAGTAACTGGCTGGCTTCTACGGATAGCAATACCTGGTCCGCTATTCCTGAACTGACTTCACAATACATCGCAGAAAACCTTAGTGCTAAAACCTTATATAAAGTAGTGGTTGGAAAAGGAATGGTTTGTCCGCCGGATACAAGCAGCGTTGCAACGATAGCTGTTGATCCAAAAACGATTGGCGGAAAAATTGATCCGCCTGATGCAATATTATGCGCCGGACAAATTACCGGAGAAACCCTTACCCTAACCCGAAATACGGGGTCTGTGCAAAACTGGCAATACGCTACAGATGGAATAACCTGGTCAGACTTTGTCCCGGCCAATACCGGTCTGACCAATACAGTGAAAGGTATAACGGCATCAACCCAGTACCGCACCATTGACAAGAATGGTGTTTGCCCGGCAGATACGAGTTCTATAGCCAGTATTACCTTTAACCGGGTTGCTTTCCCGGAGGCCGCAACAGCCCCGGCGGATACAACGATTTGTTTTGGAACCAGTGCATCCCTATATGCCCTTATTGATATAGGAACCAGTTATACATGGGATCCCGGTTCAACCGCCAACGGAAATATCCCTGGCACGCCATTCCATTTTGTCAATCAGGTATCGCCGGTCAGCACGACCGACTATATTTTGCGTGTGCTGAACAGCGGTTGCCCGAATCCTTTACTGGATACTTTTCATGTAGACGTGCTGGCACCTGTAATTGTTAATGCGGGTAGGGATACCGCTGTTGTTGTGGGAGAGCCCTTGCAGTTTCAGGCTTCCTCCAGTGATGTGGGTCCTGATACGTTTTCGTGGTTCCCGGTAACGGAACTCAGCGATCCATCCATTGCCGATCCGGTGGCTACTTACACGTTATTTGATAACGTGATAAAGTATACGGTGAAGGCCACTACTCCGTTCGGATGTTCCGGCGAACGTTTTATTACCGTGAAAGTATTCAAAACAAAACCATCTATTTTTGTACCGAATGCATTTACACCCCGCCTCGCCGTCAATTCCATATTCCGGCCGATACCTGTAGGCATTTCTTCGCTACAGTATTTCAGGATTTATAACAGACTGGGTCAACTGGTTTATACTACTTCAGCCATTGGCAGCGGCTGGGACGGCATGTTGAATGGCGTGCCGCAGGATCCCGGTGGTTATGTATGGATGGTGAAAGGAACCGATTATAACGGCAGCACAATTTCCAAAAGCGGAACGATGGTGCTGATCAGGTAGAGCCCCCATTTACTGTTTAAAACCACTTAGGTTTAATGAAAAGCATGTCTGCGGAGAACTTTATGCTCAGATGAACGCTAAAAAAGGAAACCTCCGGAAATCGCATTTTGTAATAAAGGAAGGAATAAAAAAGGCCCCCGAAGGGACCTTTAAAGCGTAGAAAGGACGATGCAGTTATCGAACCTGCCTCTTGAGGATATTTTGGCTCTGGATGCATTTATAAAGGAAACATTAGCTGAAATAAACCTAGAGTAATCTTTTATATTAATGATCTGTAAGCTAACGCATTGTTGCTACTGTATCTACCGCCTGGAAAAAATGCGCCATCTTCCCGTTTTTTACGGTCCAGACGTGGGTGGCATTGGCTTTGAAAGCGTTCCCGGTTTTCTTGTTGATGCCCTGATAATATCCTACCATCACCACCTTATCCCCTTCTCCTAAAATCTCAGTCACGGCAATATTGAACCCCTCATAAAATACGGGCAACTGCATGAATACATTCGTAACAACGGCATCCGGTCCGATGAAAACACTGTCTCCTTTCATGAAAGGCATTCCGCTGCATTCATGCCATTCAATGGCGGGATCAAAGAGGGCTAATACGGCCGGGACATCCCCTGTTTCAAAATTCGAATATGCCTGCTTAACTAAATCCTTATTGGTCATGTGGTTGGGTTTAAGTGCTGCAAAATACAGATAAGTCACAAGAACTATAATTTATAAGACATATCACATAGTTTCCAACTGGCATTCAGGGTCGTAAGTTCTTGGAAGTCAGTAATAAAAAAAGACCCCGAAGGGGGCCTTTAGACTCGTAGCGAGAAGCAGACTTGAACTGCCGACCTTCGGGTTATGAATCCGATGCTCTAACCAGCTGAGCTACCTCGCCAAGGGCTGCAAAAGTAATAAATCCGGCCTTATCCTGTAGAAAATTATCACTCCTGCCGGGGGGAAACTGCTAAAGATTAATGCTGCTGTCAGGTCATGATCCTTCC